>CAZKKP010000011.1:7550-24248 GCA_964553295.1 uncultured Thermoanaerobaculia bacterium
GACCCCGAGAAAGGCGGCGGCTCGGCGGGCGAGGTCGTCGGTGCCGGTGGCGCCGATCAGCCGGGCGGTGAGGTCGGCGAAGCTCGCCTTCTCGAGGCCCTCGAGTTCGTCGGTGCGCAGGTAGCCGAGGCGGGCGACCTGCTTCATCGAGGCGCACCACTCCTGGTTGCGTAAGGTGCCGCGGAACATCACGTCCCGCGGGTCGATGCCGTAGTACTCGGTGTAGGGCATGCTGTCGCGATTCGGGTAGCCCTCGAGCACGATCTCGCGCCCTTCGACCACCACCGGCACCTGCCACACCCAGTCGAAGAGCTCGCGGCCGGGAACCTCGACGACCTTGCCGTCGCGCCGGAAGCGGGCGTTGTTCAGCCCGGCCAGCAGCACGCCGCGGGGGCTCCAGGAGAACTTGTAGCCGTAGGGGTTGTCGTTGGCCTCCGGCGCCGGCAGCCCGCCGCAGTAGGACTGGAAGGCGGTGATGGCGCCGCCGGCGGCCTCGACGGCGTGGATCACCTTCATCGCGGTCATGTGGTCGATGCCGGGGTCGACGCCGAGCTCGTTGAGCAGGATGACCCCCTTGGCCCTGGCCTCGGCGTCGAGCGCCTTCATGTCGTCCTTGACATAGGAGGTGGTGACCATGTGCGTGCCGGTGTCGAGGCAGGCCCGTGCGACCTGGGCGTGGTACTGCCAGGGCAGCAGGCTGACCGCGACGTCGTGCTCGGCGACGATCGCCGCGAGGTGCTCGGGCTCGCGGGAAACGTCGAAGGCCACGGGCCTGCCGTTGGGGTGTCCGTCGAGGATCGCCTCGGCCTTGGCCACCGTCCGGCTGGCCACGGTTACCTGGTAGCCGTGGTCGAGCAGATAGCGGACGTGTGCGCGCACCACCAGCCCGGCTCCGAATACGACGACCTTCTTCATCCCTCGCCTCCTCCAGGATCCTCGGGGCCGTGCGTCGGCCCGTGGTTGACGGGCGGCAGGCCGCAGCCTGCCTGCGGGACTCTTCCTGAACCGGTCCGACGCGCCGTCGGCACTGACCCGCGTTCCGCGGTCGGCCTGCCACCTGCCGGGCTCAGCACAGCGAGCGTGGCCCACCTCCCGGGCCGATCGGGCAGGCGCTCTCGGTGAACTTCAAGCCCTCGCGGCGCAGCTGCGCCAGCACCGGGTCGCAGATCGCCGGATGGGTCGGCAGCTGGCAGCCGACCAGGTTCAGCTCGCCGGCGAGCACCCGCTCGATGGCGATCGCGGTCGGTAGGCCGACGGTCTTGGCCATCGCCGACATCTCGAGCGGGTCGCCGGCCTCGACCATGGTGTAGGTCAGGCGCTCCAGCGGCAGCTCGCGGCGTGGGTAGTCGACGTCCATCTGGTGCACCAGGATGACCATGTCGCGGCTGCCCGGGATCGGCGCCAGCCGCTCCTGGAGGAGGTGGGCGAGCATCGCCGCCGCGGTGTCGCCGGCGGCGCCGCAGGGTTCGGTGTCGAACAGACCGAGGAAGCGCAGCGCCTCCATGATGTGGCCGGTCGGGTTGAGCTCGAGGAACAGCGTCGCCGCCTCCTCGACGCGGTCCGCCACAACCGGGATCGGCAGGAACATGCCCACCACCTCGCAGGGCGAGCGCTCGGCCAGCCGCGGGATGCGCAGGGTGTCGTTGGCCAGGCCGAGCTTGACCACCTTCGACCAGGTCTCGCAGAAACCCGGCCAGCGCAAGGTGCCGCGGATCATGGTCTTGACCTCGTCGAGGTGGAAGTGGTCGAGGTAACCCAACGAGTCGCGGTTGGGGTAGGCCTCGAGCCGGCCGACGCCTTCCACGGTCACCGGCCAGGTGTGCAGGAACAGGCGCTGATGGGGCACGATGCGGATCCGCCCGTCGAGCAGGTACTGGGCGCCCGCGAGCCCTGACATGGCGACGTTCCACGGGTTCCAGGTGACCAGATACTGGAAGGGGTTGGAGCGGGATCCGGGCGCCGGCACCCCGGAGCCGAAGGAGCGGAAGGAGAGGATCCGGCCGCCACGGTTGAGCGTCGTGCGCACCGCCTCGGCCGCCATCATGTGATCGATGCCCGGGTCCAGGCCCATCTCGCCGAGCAGCAGCACCCCGCGCTCCCGCGCCCAGGCGTCCAGATCGAGGGTCTGGGGGCTGAGGTAGGACACCGACACCATGGCGGCGCCGGCGTCCACCGCGTGGCGGGCGACCGCCGCCTGGAAGCGCGGCGCCAGGACGTTGGCCACCACGTCGGCCCCCGCCACCGCGGCCGCCAGGTCCGGCTCCGAGGTGGCGTCAAGCCGCAAGGCGCGGGCATTCGGTCGGCCCGCGACCCGCCGCTCGGCGAGCTCGAGGTCGGCGTCGGCGACCACGATCTCCCACTGCCGCTCCGGCGCCTGCTCGACCAGCCGCCGGATCAGGTAGGGTGCGCTGCGGCCTGCGCCGAGGATGACGACCTTCTTCATGACCCGCCCCCCGAGGACCCGCCCTCAGCGACCGAGCGTCGCGACCATGACCGCCTTGATCGTGTGCAGCCGGTTCTCGGCCTCGTCGAAGACCCGCGACTGCGGCCCCTCGAAGACCTCGTCGGAGACCTCGCAGATCTCCGGGAACTGCCGCGCCACCTCGGTCTCGAGGTTGTGGAAGGCGGGCAGACAGTGCAGGAAGATGGTCTCGCGACGACCGGTCGCGGCCATCATCTCGGGCGTCACCTTGTAGGGCGCGAGCAGGGCGATGCGCTCGGCGACCTTCGCCTCCTCGCCCATCGAGGTCCAGACATCGGTGTAGACGGCGTGGGCGCCGCGCACCCCCTCGGCCACGTCGGCGGTCACCAGGACCCGACCGCCCGTCTCGCCGGCGATGCCCTCGACCGTCCCCACCAGCTCCGGCGCCGGGTGGAGCGCCCCCGGGGCGACGATGCGCACGTCCATGCCGAGCTTGGCGCAGCCGACCATGAGCGAGTTCGCCATGTTGTTGCGGCCGTCGCCGCAGTAGGCCAGGGCCAGCCCGCGCAGGCTGCCGAACTCCTCCTGCACGGTGAGCAGGTCGGCCAGGATCTGGGTCGGGTGCCAGGTGTCGGTGAGGCCGTTCCACACCGGCACGCCGGCATGCTCGGCCAGGGTCTCGACGGTCTGGTGGGCGAAGCCGCGGAACTGAATGCCGTCGAACATCCGGCCGAGCACCCGGGCGGTGTCGGCGACGGTCTCCTTCTTGCCGAGCTGGATGTCCCCCTTGCCCAGGTACTCGGGATGGGCGCCCTCGTCGACGCAGGCGACGGTGAAGGCGCAGCGGGTGCGGGTCGAGGGCTTCTCGAAGATCAGGGCGATGCTCTTGCCCTCCAGTGTGCGGCCCCGGAGGCCGGCCCGTTTCGCGGCCTTCAGCGTCGCCGACAGCTCGAGCAGGTCGCGGATCTCCGCCGGCGTGAAGTCGAGCAGCTTGAGGAAGTGACGTCCCTTGAGATTGCCAGCCATGGGGGCCTCCGTCGTGTTCCTTCGATCACGCGGCGCGAGCTTGTGAAATCCCGCACCAGCGCCCGGCATGGTACCTCCCGAGCGGCCCTTTGCCAAGCTGGCCGCGCCCGCCAGGAACCGGATGGCCTCCGCGCGCCTCCGCGTCGCCCGGGGCACCGGGGCGACGGCTCGTCGAGAGAGTAGAATCGCGCGTTGGACGGAGGAGATCATGCTGCTCGACTCGATCCGCTCCCGCGCCGCCTCGGCCATCGCCGCCGCCCTCGAGACCGAGCTCGGCCACCGGCCGGAGTCGGTGCTGCTCGAGGTGCCGCCGCGGCGCGAGCTCGGCGATCTCGCCTGGCCCGGCGCCCTGCCCCTGGCCAGGGTGCTGAAGCGGGCGCCGCGGCAGATCGCCGAGGCGGTGGTGGAGGTCGCCCGGTGGCCGGAGGAGGTGGCCCGGGTCGAGATCGCCGGGCCCGGCTTCCTCAACCTCTACCTGCGGCGCGACCTGGTGCTCCGGGAGCTGCTCGGCGGGGTCGAGGCGGCGCCGGCCGCGGTCGCCGGTACGACCATCGTCGAGCACACCAACATCAACCCCAACAAGGCGGCGCACATCGGCCACCTGCGCAACGCCGTGCTCGGCGACACCCTGGTGCGCTGCCTGCGCCACCTCGGTCACCGGGTCGAGGTGCAGAACTACGTCGACGACACCGGCGTCCAGGTCGCCGACGTGGTGGTCGGCCTGCTCTACCTGCCCGAGACCGAGGTGGCCGCCGCCCTCGGCGTCGAGCCGGCGCGGCGTGACGAGCTGCTGGCCGCGGCCGTCCGGCGGCTACCCGGCGACGGGATCCCGGCCGCCGCCACCGACGACTTCGACGATCTCTGCTGGGACCTGTACCCACGGGTAACGAACCGCTACCCGTCCGACGAGGGGCTTTCGGCGCGACGCCCCGAGGTGCTGCACGCCATCGAGGCCGGTCACCAGGGCCTCGACCTCGAGGCGGCGCTGCACCTGCTCGCGGGCGCGGTGATCACCGGTGAGGGCCATCCGCCGCGGGCGGTCGCCCGGCTCGCCGCGGCGGTCGCCGAGGGCAACGTCCGCTGCCACCTGGCGACCATGGCCCGCCTCGGCATCGCCTACGACGTGCTGCCCCACGAGTCGGACATCCTCCACCTCGGTTTCTGGCAGCGCGCCTCCGAGCTGCTCCGGGACTCCGGCGCGATGCGCCTCGAGAGCCAGGGCAAGAACGCCGGCTGCTGGGTGATGTCCCTCGGCGAGTCCGCCGAGTTCGCCGACATGGACGACCCCGACAAGATCCTGGTGCGCTCCAACGGCACCGTCACCTACACCGGCAAGGACATCGCCTACCAGCTGTGGAAGCTCGGCCTGCTCACCGACCAGGACGGCTCCCGTCACGACTTCGGCTACCGCACCTTCGACCTCTGGGCGGCAGACGGCCCGGCAGCGGCGGTCCGCTACGGCGCCGGCGACAACGTGCTCGCCCGCACCACCGCCGATCACACCGCCGTCATCGCCGGCCACAGCTACGGCCACGGCGAGCGCGTCTACAACGTCATCGACGTCCGCCAGTCCTACCCCCAGAAGGTGGTCAAGGAGGCGGTGCGGGTGCTCGGCCACGCCGCCGCCGCAGATGCCTCCATCCACTTCGCCTACGAGATGGTGGCCCTGACCCCGGCGGCGGTGCGGCGCATCGAGGAGCGCACGGGTGTGTCGTTCGGCCTCGACGACGAGACCATGGCCAAGGCCTTCGTCGAGATGTCGGGCCGGCGCGGCATCGGCGTCAAGGCCGACGAGTTCCTCGACGTGCTGTCGGACGCCGCCGAGGAGGCGGTCGTCCAGCGCCTCGGCCACGCCGGCACCCCCGCCGACCTCGAGCTCCGCACTCGCACCATCGCGGTGGGCGCGCTGCGCTACCTGATGGCCCGCCAGTCGCGCAACCGGGTGCTCGCTTTTGACTTCGACGAGGCGCTGGCGTTCGAGGGCGACACCGGCCCCTACCTGCAGTACTCCGCGGTGCGGGCTCGCAAGATCTTCGACAAACTTGCCGTGCGCCGCGGCGAGGGACGGTTCGAGGGCTCGGAGCTGCCGGCGCTGGCGGGGGTCGGCATCCCCGACGACCTCTGGGCGCTGGTGCTCGAGTGCGCCCGGCGACCCGAGGTGGTGCGCCAGTCGGTGGCGACGCTGGAGTTCGCCACCCTGGCCCAGCACACCTACGGCCTCGCCCAGCTGTTCCACAAGCTCTACGCCGGCCACCCGGTGATGAAGGAGGAGGACAAGGGGCTGCGGCGACTGCGTCGGGCAGTGTTCACCCTGTTCGCCGACGAGATGCGGGTGCTGCTCGAGGAGCTGCTGGGAATTCCGGTTCCCGAGGAGATGTAGGACGGAGCGGAGGGAGCGACCATGAGCGACGACCGCCGCCGGGCCCGCTATGACCGCCTGCGCGAGCAGATCGCCGAGCTGATCGCCAAGACCGACGACTCCGTGGCCCACCGGGCGACGGCGGCGGCGGTGCTCCACCACAAGGTACCGGGCGTCTCCTGGACCGGTTTTTACTTGCTCAAGGAGGGCGAGCTCGTAGTCGACGCCTACCAGGGCCCCGTGGCCTGCCTGGTGCTCGCGGCCCACACCGGAGTCTGCTGGGCGGCCCTCGACCGCCGCGAAACCGTCCTCGTCGACGACGTCCACGCCTTCCCCGGCCACATCGCGTGCGACTCGCGGTCGCGTTCCGAAGTGGTGGTGCCGATCTTTGACCGCGAGGGCCACCCGATCGGTGTGCTCGATGTGGACAGCAGAAACGCGGCGCACTTCGACAGCGTCGACGCTGCGGGTTACGAGAGCATCATCCGAACGCTCGAGGCGAAATGGAACGAGTGACAGAAACCTCCGGGCAACCGGATTTCTCGCCATCGGGTGCCCGACAGCGTCGCGAGGCGGCAGAGTCCTCGAGCACCCGATGGCGAGAAATCTGGTAATGCGAGAAGCCACATGAGCACCTTCGCCTCGCGTTTGAACCCCGCCGTCCTGCCGGCTCGCCGGCACCGCGGCGCGACTGCTGAAGGTCGACCCCTTCACGGGGGCCTGGCGCCCCTCGGAGCTCGACCGCGTCGCCGACGGCGCGTCGCTGCTCGTGCTCAACACCCCGGCCAACCCCCACGGCAAGGTGTGGACGCGGGACGAGATCGAGACCCTGGCAGAGTTCGCCGAGCGCCGCGACCTGCTGCTGGTCACCGACGAGACCTACGCCTTCCTCACCGACCCCGCCCACCCGCACACCTCTCCCGCCACCGTCGGGCGACTGGCGGAGCGGACGGTGACCATCGCCTCCTTCTCCAAGACTTACGCCGTCACCGGCTGGCGGGTCGGATATGCCGCCGCGCCGACCCCCCTGATGCAGGCCATCCGCAGGGTCCACGACTTTCTCACCGTGTGCGCCCCGGCGCCGGCCCAGCACGCCCTGCTCGAGGCCTTGCGCCTGCCCGGAAGCTTCTACCGTGACACCGCCGCCCTGTACCGATGCCGCCTCGAGCTGCTGCGCTCGGGGCTCACCGCGGCGGGCTGGCGGACCAACCACCCCCAGGGCGCCTACTTCCTGCTCGCCGACGTCTCCGACCGCGGCATCGCCGACGACCGGGACTACGCCGTCGAGCTCGCCCGCAGCCGCGGCGTCGCCACCGTCCCCGGCTCGGCCTTCCTGTCCGACGGCCTGCCCCGGGAGCATGGCGCCCCCGACCGCCGAGGCACCTTTCTCAGGCTGTCATTCGGCAAGCGCGAAGAGCTGCTGACGGAAGCCGTCCGCCGCCTCACCCCTGCGTGAAGCGGCTCTCAGCTCCCCCGCCCAGCCATGTGGACACCAGTTTCGGGCTAGACTCCGCCCGGGGTCGTCGGCTTGAGCTCACAGTCCACACCACACGGAGGTTCGAGGGCATCCAGCGGACGGTCGCGGCCGACGATCGCGCGGACGCTGGGTCTCGCCGTCGTCGGGGTCACCCTGGTGCCGTTCCTGCCCCTGGCAGCTCTGACCTGGTGGTCGTACCACTCGGAGCTCGGTGACATCGAGGCCGAGATCCAGGGCTCGAACCGGCACATCGCCGGGCTCGCCGCGGGTTATCTCGGGCTGCTCGTCGAGCGGGCGCACGACGAGGCCCGGCTCCTGGCTGACGCCGCCCGGCTCGCCCCGAGCGGTGAGCAGACCCAGGTGCGTTGGGAGCTGGTCGACGGCGTCGGACGGGTGCTGGACTCGCAGCTCGGGCCCGACCGGATCGGCAGCAGCAGCGGCTACGAGGAGCTCGTGCCCGGGCTCGAGCCCGGTCGGACGACGCTCTCTGAGGTGCGATCGTGGATCGCCGGTCGAGCGCCGACCGCCCTCGTCCTGGCCCGCCGTGCCCATGGCGGCGCGGTGGTCGGGGTGTTCGTCCCCGAGGCCCTGCACGCCGACCTGCAGGCGTGGGCCAGCTCAGAGGTGGACCGTCGGGTCTACAGCGTCGACCGTGACGGTCGGCTGCTCTTCTACTCCGACCTCGAGCTGTCGGGCCGGGGTGAGGACCTCAGCGGCAACCCGCCGATCGAGCTCCTGCTGGCCGGCGGCGACGGCGAGCTCCGCTACTGCAGCGTGGTCACCGGCAAGGAACGGCTGGCCTTCGTCGAACGGATGGCCGAGGCCGGCTGGGGGGTGGTGGTGTCGGCCGACGTCGGCCAGCGGGTGATCCGCCTGGAGACTCGCACTCGCGCCCTCGGCCTGTCGATCCTGTTCGCCCTGACCGCGGCCGTCGCCATCGTGCTGGTGGTCAGCCGACGCCTCGCCGAGCCCCTCGTCGAGATCAGCCGCGCACTGCGCGCCCCCGACCGGGCGCCCCACGCTCCGCTCGGGGTCAGCGACCGTGCCCGGAGACTGGCCGAGGTCGACGACCTCGTGCACGCCTTCGACGAGCTCGCCGCCGAGGTCGAGGCGACCGAGCGCGAGCTCGTCCACGCCGAGCGCAGCGCCCTGCTCGGCCAGCTCGCGTCGGGTCTCGCCCACGAGATGGGCACGCCGCTCAACGTGATCACCGGCAACGCCCAGTACCTGCTCCGCAAGGCCGGCCCCGACGACCCGGCCAGGCCGCCGCTGGAGCTGATCGAGCGCCAGGCCCACCGTATCGCCGGCATGATCCGTCGGCTCCTCGACCTGTCACGGCCCGCGCCGGCACGCCTGCTGCCGCTGGACGTCGGCGCGATCGCCCGACAGACCCTGGACACGGTCCGCGGCGTGGCCCGTGGGATCGAGCTCAGCGTCCGGGTGGCGCCGGCGACGCCGCCGGCGATGGCCGATCCCAAGCTGCTCGAGCACGCCCTGCTCAACCTCGTCGTCAACGCCTGCGACGCGATGCCCGAGGGCGGCTGCCTCGAGGTGCGCGTCGAGCCGGTCGCCCAGCGGCGCGGCGCCGGCGGGCCCTGGGTCCGCGTCGCCGTCGTCGACAACGGGCGCGGTATGGGTCCGGACGAGCTGCTGCGCGCTACCGAGCCCTTCTTCACGACCAAGGCGCAGGGCCGCGGCACCGGCCTCGGCCTGGCCATCGTCGAGCGGATCGTCCGCCAGCACGGCGGTCTGCTCGAGCTGAACAGCGGCGAGGGCCGGGGAACCACCGCCTCGCTCTGGCTGCGGCCGGCGCACGTGACCGGTCAGGAGGCGCCATGAACGACGTGTCGACTCCCTCCGACCCGCCTCCGGTGCGGGTCCTTGTCGCCGAGGACGACGCCGAGATGCGCCGTCTGGTGCGGCGGGTGCTCGAGGACGAGGGCTACGAGGTGGTGACCGCCGCCGACGGCCGGGAGGCAGTCGCCCACCTCGAGGGAGGCGGCTTCGACCTCGTGCTGTCCGACGTTCGAATGCCGGGTCTCGACGGCATGGCGGTGCTGCGCCGGGCCATGGCCCTGCGCCTCGAACAACCCGTCGTCCTGATGACCGCTTTCGGCTCGATCGCGTCGGCGGTCGAGGCGATGCGCGAGGGTGCGTACCACTACCTGGCCAAGCCCTTCGACCTCGAGGAGCTGCTCGAGGTGGTCGGGGCCGCCGCCGAGCAGATCCGCGACCGCCGTGCCCTCGACGCGGCGAGCCCCGGGGCGCTCGACCCCGTCTTCCCGATCGTCTTCCGCTCCGAGGTCATGGCGAAGCTGCTCACCATGGCCCGCGACGTCGCGGCTTCGAGCGCCAGCATCCTGGTCGAGGGCGCCTCGGGCACCGGCAAGGAGCTGCTCGCGCGCGCCCTCCACGCCCAGAGCCGACGTCGCGCCGGCCCCTTCGTCGCGGTGGACGTCAGCGCGATCCCCGCCGAACTCCTCGAGAGCGAGCTGTTCGGTCACCGCCGGGGCGCCTTCACCGGCGCCGTCGAGAACAAGCCCGGTCTGGTCGAGCAGGCGGACGGCGGCTCCCTGTTCCTCGACGAGGTCGGAAACCTGTCGCCGGCGATCCAGGCGAAGCTCCTTCGCTTCCTCCAGGAGCGCCGCTTCCGGCGAGTCGGTGAGGTCGGCGAGCGGGAGGTCGACGTTCGCCTGGTCTCGGCCTCCAACCGCAGCCTAGCGGCCTTGGTCGCCACGGGCGCCTTCCGCGACGACCTCTTCTACCGACTGTCGGTGATCACCCTCGAGCTGCCACCCCTGGCTGCCCGGCCAGAAGACATCGCGCTGCTGGCATACCACTTCCTGCGCCGGGTCAACGCCGGCTCGGACTACCGCGTCGAAGGTATTCGCCGCGATGCGATGGACCTGCTCGTCGACTACCCGTGGCCGGGCAACGTCCGCCAGCTCGAGAACGTCATCGAGCGGGCGGTCATCCTGCGCAAGGCCGGTCTCCTCCAGCCCGCCGACCTGCCGCCGGAGATCGCGGCCGTCAACCGCACCGGCCCTGCCTCCGGCCGCTCTCTCGAGGAGGTCGAGAAGCAGCACATCCTCGAGCTCCTCGCCCAGTGCGACGGCAACCAGTCCCGGGTGGCCCGCATCCTCGGCATCTCGCGGCGCACGGTCTACCGCAAGCTCAAGAGCTGGGGTGTCGAGTAGCTGATCCGACCCCCGACCCCTGTTCCCCGCTCCCTGCCCCCGGTCCGTCCCCGGATTGTGTATGCTCTCGGGATGACGATCGAGCCCTCGACCCTGGAGAGGCTGCGCCTTGTGGCGACCGCGGTCCGGGAGCATGCCCACGCTCCGTACTCCGGCTGCCAGGTCGGCGCCGCGGTGTTGGCCGCTTCAGGCGCGGTGTTCGCCGGCTGCAACGTCGAGAACGCCTCCTACGGTCTCGCGATCTGCGCCGAGCGCAACGCCATCGCCGCGGCGGTGGCGGCCGGCGACAGCCGCCTCGTCGCCATCGTCGTGGTCACCGACGCCGACCCCCCGTGGTCGCCGTGCGGCGCCTGCCGGCAGGTGCTCGCCGAGTTCGGCGACTTCCCGGTGGCCCTTGCCGACCTCACGGGAGTCGTCGAGGTCACCTCGGTCGGTGCGCTGCTGCCACGGGCCTTCTCGAAGGCGAGCCTCGGCTGAGCCCGGCGCCGCCCTTGACAGGCGCGGGGGCGCCGACGCATATTCTAAGGTGTCCTTCGGGACCGCGGGAGTTGGACGGGCCTTGCAGCCGCGACACCAACTGCAAAGGTTCGGGTGGGCACACCCACCGTCACGAAATCCCGCCATGAGCGGGATTTCGTATTTTCCCGCGCAGGCTTCCAGGAATCCCGGTGATGACGACGAAATCAGAGCTCGCCTGGGCACGTCGGCTGGCGAGGCGGCAGCGCCGACTCGCCGCCTATCGACAAGGGCTGCGACCGTTCGCGGTCGCGGTCTGGAACCTGACCAAGGAGCACAACGTCGGCTCGCTCGTCCGCACCGCCCACGCCGCCGCCGCCGCCGAGGTGCTGCTGGTCGGCGACCGCGACTGGAACGTCGCGGCGGCGAGCACCACCGAGCTGTACACCGAGATCGTGCACCTCGAGGACGCCGCGGCCCTCCTCGAGCACCTTGAGCGGCAGCGCTGGGAGCTGGTGGCGGTCGAGCTCGCGCCGGGAGCGGTCAGCCTGCTCGAGGCGTGCTACCCGCCGCGGCCGTGCTTCCTGCTCGGGGCGGAGCGCGGCGGTGTGCCCGCCGAGCTCCTCGCGGCGGCGGCCCTCAAGGTGGTGATCCCGCAGTGGGGCCTGGTCGGCTGTCTCAACGTCGCCGCGGCCGGCTCGATCGTGATCTACGACCACCTCTCAAAGCTCCACCGGCAGGGTCGTCTCGACCGCCCCGGAGGAGGCCTCGCCGCACCGGATCCCGATGCCCGACCCACGGGTGCCGTAGACTGAGCCTGGGATGTCCGTGACCGCAGCCATTGCGGCCGGCGGCCGGGGGCCTGAAGTGCGTCTTGTCGGCCCCCCGTGACCACTGCTATCGTGACTCGAGACCAAGGAGGAAGACCATGAAGCTCGAGATCCGAGTTTGCGCCTGCCTGCTGATCATCACGGCCCTCGTTTTCGCGGTGGGCTGCAGGTCGAGCAAGCCGCAGGCCGAGACCGTGCCTGCCGAGACCACGGCGCCGGCCTCCGCCCGCACGCCAGCCCCGACGATGCCCGAGGAGATCGTCCGGACCCCCGAGACCGGCACCCTCGTCTCCGAGGAGGTGACCGAGGAGCTGCCGTCGGACCTCGCCCAGCTCAACGCCCGCGGCTACCTCGAGGACGTCTTCTTCGACACCGACCGCTTCGACCTCAAGCCCGAGTTCCGGGAGTCTCTGGCCCGCAATGCCGACTGGCTGCGCCGTCATCCCTCGATCCAGATCCTCGTCGAGGGACACTGCGACGAACGCAACACCCGGGAGTACAACCTCGCGCTCGGTGAGCGCCGCGCCGCGGCGGTCCGCGACTACCTGTTGTTTCTCGGCGTCCCGGCCGAGCGCATCCGGATCATCTCCTACGGCGAGGAGCGACCGTTTGCCCTGGGCAGCAACGAGGAGGCGTGGCGGCTCAACCGGCGCGCCCACTTCGTCATCACCGCCCGTTAGGAGGGAAGATGCGAGTCACGGCCCTGATCCTCGTCCTCGTCGGCGCGACGGCGTGCACCTCGTCGGAGGACATGACGCTGCTGCACCGTGAGATCACAGATGTTCAACGGGAGGTCCAGAAGCTGGCGAGCGCCACGCCCGACCAGGCGAGCTTCGCCGCCATGGAGCGAAGGATGCAGGACCTCAACCAGCAGACGATGCGCTCCAACGCCGACCTCGCCCAGCGGGTCCAGGCACTGCAGGAGCGGATCGAGGCGCTGCACGCCAGCCTCGAGATGACCACCCGGCAGCTGCAGTCGATCTCCCAGGAGCTCGCGGCGGCGCGCGCTCAGCAGGGCCCCAGGATGGTGCTGCCGCCGGTGACCACGGCGCCGACGGCCGACGGCGGGGGCGCCGCAGCGCCAGCGACCGGACCGGACCCGGTCTCCTCCCTCACCGAGCCCCCTCCGGAAGAGCTCTACCGGACGGCCTACGAGGACTACATGCGGGGCAACTACGACCTCGCCGCTCAAGGCTTCCGGGAGTACCTGCGACGTTTCCCGGACACCGAGCTGTCCGACAACGCCCTGTACTGGGTCGGCGAGTGCCTCGACGCCCAGAACAAGGTGGACGAGGCGCTGGCGGTGTTCAGCGAGGTGCTCGAGAAGTACCCGACCAGCGACAAGGCGGCCGCAGCCCAGCTGAAGAAGGGCCTGCTGTACCTGAAGAAGGGCGACAACGGCCAGGGGGTCGTCCACCTCCAGTACGTCGTCTACGAGCACCCCGGCACCAAGGAGGCTGACCTCGCCCGGGAGCGGCTGCGCTCGCTCGGGCTGACGATCCGCTGAGCCGCGCCGTCCGGCCGCGCCGCGAACGGCGGGGCTGGTGCGCGCCCGAACAATCGGCTATCATGTGCGACCCGTCGCGGCAGCAGGTACTGCTGCGTCGAGCCGTGAAGGAGACCGCAGACAATGGCAACGATGAAGGGCACCAAGAGGCAGGCGCGCAAGCGCCACCGGCAGTCTCTCGAGCGCCGCATGCGCAACCGCTCGGTGCGCTCGCGGGTCCGCAACCAGATGCGCAAGATGCGCGAGGCGATCAGCGAGGGCGACGCCGCCAAGGTCAAGGAGCTGCTCCCGGAGACGATGTCGGTGATCGACGTCGGCTGGCGGCGTGGCGTGCTCCACCGCAACACGGCGTCGCGCTACAAGTCGCGCATGACCAGGTCGGCGCAGGCGGTGATTGCAGGCGAGGCAACCTGACATGGCCGGTGCGCTGCTCACCCCGAGCATCCCCGGCGGGAGGCTGGTGAGCCGCGGCAAAGTCCGGGACATCTACGCCGCTGAGGACGCGCTGGTCCTGGTCGCCACCGACCGGATCAGCGCGTTCGACTGTGTCCTGGAGCCGGGAATCCCGGGCCGCGGAATCATCCTCACCCAGCTCTCGAGCTTCTGGTTCCGGCACTTCGTCGACGTGGTGCCCAACCACCTCCTCGCCACCGAGCTGACAGACTTCCCAGCCCCGTTCCGCGACCACCCGGAGCTCGCCGGTCGCAGCGTGCTCGTCCAGCGGCTCGAGCCGATCCCGATCGAGTGCGTCGCCCGCGGTTACATTACCGGCTCGGGATGGAAGGAGTACCAGGCCGACGGCACGGTCTGCGGCATCCCCCTGCCTCCCGGCCTCCGGGACTGCGAGCGGTTGCCGGCGCCGATCTTCACCCCGGCCACCAAGGCAACCGAGGGTCACGACGAGAACATCAGCTACGAGCGGGCCGCCGCGATCGTCGGCGAGGAGACCGCCGCGGCCCTGCGCCGGCTGACCCTCGAGCTGTACCAGAGCGCCGCCGCCTTCGCTCTGCAGCGGGGCATCATCGTCGCCGACACCAAGTTTGAGTTCGGCTTTGACGGCCAGGGCCGGATCGTCTGGATGGACGAGGCGCTGACGCCTGACTCGTCCCGCTTCTGGCCCGCCGACGACTACCGCCCAGGCCGCTCACAGCCCTCGTACGACAAGCAGTTTGTCCGCGATTGGCTCGATGCGAGCGGCTGGGACCGGGAGCCGCCGCCACCGCCGCTGCCGCCCGAGGTGGTGGCCGGCACCCTCGACCGGTACCGTCAGGCCTACCGGCAGCTCACCGGTCTCGAGCTCGGGCCCGGCTTCACTTCCTGATCCGGAGGAGAGACCTATGGCGAAGACCTACACCACCGACTCGATCCGCAACGTCGCCGTCGTCGGCCACTCCCACACCGGCAAGACCTCCCTGGTCTCGGCCATGCTGTTCGACAGCGGCGCCACCACGCGGCTGCTCAAGGTCGACGACGGCAACACCATCACCGACTTCGACGACGACGAGCAGGAGCGCAAGATCACGATCAACACCGCGGTCGCCCACGTCGAGCACCGAGGTCACAAGCTCAACCTGATCGACACCCCTGGCTACGGCATCTACACCACCGACGCCGTGCAGGGTCTGAGGGTGTCCGACGGCGCCCTGCTCCTGGTCTCGGCGGTGGCCGGTGTCGAGGTCCAGACCGACAAGCTGTTCAAGACGGCCGCCGCCTACCAGCTGCCGGTCCTGTTCGGGGTCAACCTGATGGACCGCGACCGTGCCTCCTTCAGCCGCTGCCTGGAGGCCCTGCAGAAGCGGTACGGTCGCCAGGTTACCCCACTGCAGCTACCGATCGGCGAGGAAGGGTCCTTCCGCGGGGTGGTCGACCTGCTCTCCGGCGCCGCCTGGACCTGGCCGGCCGACGAGAGCGGCAAGGCGAGCCGTGGCGAGGTTCCGGCAGAGCTCGCCGACGAGGTCGCGAGCGCCCGTGAGGCCCTGGTCGAGATGGTGGCCGAGCAGAACGAGGAGCTCATGGAGCGCTACCTCGAAGAGGGCGAGCTCGACGCCGAGACTCTGGCCTCCGGGCTGGCGCGGGCCATCCGTTCGCGCGCCCTGATGCCGGTGTTCGCCCTTGCGGCCGCCCGCAACATCGGCGTGCAGCCGGTCATGGACGCGCTGGTGAGCCTCCTGCCGGCGCCCGACTGGCGGCCCAACACGACGCTCGTCGAGGGCTCGGAGCAGCAGCTTGAGGCTGCCGCCGGGTCACCCTTCGCCGCCTACGTGTTCAAGACCATCTCGGACCCCTATGCCGGTCGCATCAGCCTGATGCGGGTGTTCTCCGGCGGCGTCAAGGCCGACGCAACCGTGGCCAACCCGGCTCGGGACACCACCGAGCGGCTGGGCGCCCTGGCGGTGCCCCAGGGCAAGGAGCTGGCACACGTCCCGGAGGTCGCCGCCGGCGACATCGCGGCGGTTCCCAAGCTCAAGGAGACCCGCACCGGCGACTCCCTGTGCGAGCTCAAGAAGGACCTGCGCATCCCTCCGGTGCCGATTCCCGAAGCCGCCATCAGCTTCGCGCTCGAGCCCAAGTCGAAGGGCGACGAGGACAAGCTGGCCGCCGGGCTGGCGAGGATCCGTGACGAGGATCCCACGGTCACCGTCGGCCGTGACCCGCAGACCAAGGAGCTTCTGATTTCCGGCGCCGGCCAGCTGCACATCGAGGTGGTGGTCGGCCGCCTGAAGAAGCGCTACAACGTCGAGGTCACCTTGAAGCAGCCGAAGGTCCCCTACCGGGAGACGATCACCGGGACCGCCGAGGTCACCACCCGGCACAAGAAACAGACCGGCGGCTCCGGTCAGTTCGCCGAGTGCAAGATCAGCATGGAGCCGAACCGCGGCGAGGGCTACGAGTTCGTCGACAAGATCTTCGGCGGCTCGATCTCCCAGGGCTATCGTCCGGCGGTTGACAAGGGAATTCAGGAGGCGGCCGAGCGGGGCGTTCTCGCCGGCTACCCGATGGTCGACTTCAAGGTGCTTCTGCTCGACGGCAAGGAGCACTCGGTCGACTCCTCTGAGATGGCCTTCAAGATCGCCGGCCGCAAGGCGTTCAGGGAGTGCGCCGCGAAATGCAAGGCGACGCTGCTCGAGCCGATCATGCAGCTCGAGGTGTACACGCCCGAGGAGAACATGGGCGACGTCATGGGCGACCTCAACTCGCGGCGCGGCCGGGTCCAGGGGATGGACACCTCCGACGGCACCACCACCGTCAAGGCCCTGGTGCCGCTGGCCGAGGTCCTGACCTACGCTCCCACACTGCGCTCGATCACCGGCGGGCGCGGTGACTTCCACATCGAGTTCTCGCACTACGACGAGGTGCCGAAGCAGCTCCAGGAGAAGATCATCGCGGCGGCGGCCAAGGACGAGGAAGCGGAGGGCTAGCCGAC
>CAZKKP010000012.1:0-2971 GCA_964553295.1 uncultured Thermoanaerobaculia bacterium
CGTGGCTACCTGGCGTACGACCTGACCGACTCCGCCACGGCGCTGGGCATGGTGCTCGAACCAGCGCGGACCGCAGCAGCGTCGAATCTCTGGGCTGATGCTGTCGTATCGCTGCTGCCACGTGCCCTGCTCACGCCGGGCGTCGCCGAGCTCGCCAAGGCCGCGGTCCTCGTGGTCGCCGCCGGTGTGACGAGGAGGCTCGAGAATCCGACCGACGGGCTCGTCCTCGGCGCAGCCGCGGGCCTCGGCTTCGCCGCAGCGAACGGCAGCGACGAGGGCCTGTCCGGTGTCGTCGTGAGCCTGGTGGCCCTGCCGGAGGTGATGGTCCGGGCCGCGGTGCATGCCCTTTCGTCCGGCAGCCTCGGCGTCCTCCTCGGGATCGGTGCGCTGGGCGCCGCGGGCTGGGGGAAGCTCGCGTCGGGACTTGCGGGCGTCGCCGCGGCACTGCTCGTTCATGGCGGCTGGAGCGTCGCCATGGCCGCCTCCGGGGCCCTGTCGCCGCAGCGCTGGCTCGCCCTCGCGCCGGTCCTGCTATGCCTGTGGATCGGGCTGCTCGCAGGCGCGCTGGCCGTCGAGCACCGGGTGCTGGTGCGTGAGCTCGCCGAGGAGGTGCGCCTCGGCGTCCTGCCGGCCTGGGTGATCGAGGTGTTGCCTCGCTACCGCAGCCGGGTCCGGGTGGACTGGTGGCCGGAGCGCAGCGAACGGGTCGTGATCTCCAGGGTCCTGACGCGGCTCGCATTCAGGAAGCACGCCATCGCCGGCCTGCCGGAAGACGAGGCACGGCTGGCCGGCCTCGAGGTCGTCAGCTTGCGGCGCCGCGCCCGGCGGTCCCTCGGGGTACAGGTGAATCCGGAGAGCTGAGCTCGTCGATTCCCGCCATCCGGCGTAGGATTGGCAGATGACACGGCGCATCGGCGACATGAGCACCAGCGAGCTGGCGGAGCTGGTGCGGGCGCGCGATCTCGACGACCTCGAGGTGCTCTCGGTCCTCCGGAACCCTTACTGCAGCCTGGAGGTCGCTCAATCGGTCGCCTCACGCCGTAATCTTCTCAGCTCGGACGCGGTCCGAGAGAAGCTCGCCTCGTTTCCGGGGATGGCGATCTCTGAGGCCATGGGCCTGCTCGGCACCCTTCCCTGGACCTCGCTGTTGGCCGTCGCCCAGCTGCCGCGGACGCCGCCGCTGATCCGGCGGCAGGCCGAAAGGAAGCTGCTGCACAGGCTGCCGAGGCTCACGCCGGGAGAGCTGATCGCCATGGCCCGCCGTGCCCATCGCCCTCTGTTCGAACCGCTCATCCTCGCAGGGGACGACCGCGTCCTGATCGCCCTGCTCGACAACCCACGGCTGGTCGAGAACGACATCGTCGTGATGGTGCAGCGGGTCGAGCCCGACCCGGAGTTCTACACCGCGCTGACGCGCCACCATCGCTGGGGGCAGTCGTACGGTGTGCGTCGGGCGCTGGTCCAGGTCGAGAGGGTGCCGCTGCCGATCGCGTTGTCGCAGCTGGTGGCGCTGCGACCCAAGGACCTGCGGGAGATCGCCAGGAGCGACCGCAGCCCGCCACGGGTACGTGCGGCAGCGATCGCTCTGCAGGAGAAACAGGAAAGAGGGTTACGGGGAGTGTTAAGATCCGGAGACGATGAGTGTGGCTTTCACGTCGTCGAATGCGACGCCCAAGACCCTGGGTGAGGAGCTGGTTCGGCTGCGCACCGCGGCCGGGGTCAGTCGTGAGCAGATCGCGGAGGAGACCAAGGTCTCGAATCGGATTCTCGGCGCCCTGGAGAGCGGCCACTATCGCCATCTTCCCGAGAAGATCTTCTGCCGCAACTTCATTCGGCAGTATGCCCAGATGGTCGGCGCCGAGCCTCAGCCCCTGCTCGACGCGCTCGACCAGGCATGGGAGCGCCACATGCTGGCCTCCGGCATGTTCCCCGCACTCCTCGAGGTGACGGGAAGAGACGTCCGGCAGCCGATTCGCTGGCGCTTCTGGGTTCCGATGGGCATCGGAGTTCTGGTCCTTGCGGTGGTCGGCCTGTTCATCCTCCAAAGCTCACCAGGCACCGCCGATCTGCAGCCCGACCCGCGACGTTCGGCAGCAGTTCGGCCGTCACCGACCTCGGCTCTGCCGATCCCGATCCGTGACACGCCAAAGATCGGTCCCGTGCTGCCGGCGGGGGACGAGGGGGCCACCGATGGAAGGGCTCTGGCCATCACGATCGCGGTGCGCTCGGGTCGTGAGTGCTGGTTTCATGTCCGCGATGGGGCAGGGGTGCAGGAGCAGCGTCTGCTGGGCAGCGGCGGCCAGGCCGAGCTGGAGCTCGAGGCGCCGGTCAAGCTGACTCTTGGCAACGCAGGCGCGGTGACCCTGGTGGTCGACGGTGAGGAGTTCCTCGAGCTCGGACGCCTCGGTCAGGTGGTCCACCTCGAGATCACCGGGGGCGGGGTCGTGCCACTGGCGGGTAGCCTTCCGAACCATGGCTGAAGCAGCGATCTCGACGGGCAGCCAGCTCCTGGATGGCATCCTCAAGGGCAAGGTGCCCCGCCAGGTGCGGCTGTTCGCCGCGCAGGGCCTGCTGCCGGTGTCGCGGGAGGACCTGCTCCGGCTGCAAGTGGTTCTGTCCGCCGACCCGGACCAAGGGCTCGCCACAACAGCCACCGCCTCGGTGGCAGAGGTACCGGAAGAGCAGCTCGTCTCCTGGGTCCGCAACGAGCAGGTCGAACCGTTGGTGCTTGACCTGCTGATCCGCATCCGCAAGGAGGACGCGATCTGGACGACGGTGGCGTCCAGGGCACAGGTCTCCGACGAGACGCTGAGAGTCCTCGCGCGCCACGGCAACCGGACCGTTCAGGACATCATCATCACCAACCAGATCAGGATCATGGACTGTCTGGAGATCCTCGAGGATCTGCGCGCCAACCCGGCGGTCGACCAGGTCGTCCTGCGGCGAGTCCGTGAGTTCGAGGAGGAGTTCA
>CAZKKP010000012.1:2981-23781 GCA_964553295.1 uncultured Thermoanaerobaculia bacterium
TTCATCGAGAAGGCCCTCGCGCAGCAGGAAGAGTCCGACCGCGAGGAGCACGACGCCGCGATCCGGAGCATCCGGGAGGCGCTCGACGACCTGCGGGCCCTGGGCGCCAGGATTCCATCGGACGACTCGATGCCGCTGCACGGCGGCGACGACCCTGCCCTTGCCCAAGCGGTGGCGAGGATGGGTCTGAGCACCTTCGGCCGGTTGCTGACGATGGGCATCAAGGAGAAGATCCAGGTCGGTCTGAAAGGTACCCGGGAGGACCGCGCGATTCTGGTCAACTCACGGAATCGACTGGTGGTGCGGGCGGTGCTGGCCAGCCCCAAGCTGACCGATCCGGAAGTCGAGTCCTTCGCCTCCCTGCGCAGCGCCTCCGACGAGGTCATCCGGACCATCGCGAACCACCCTCGATGGACCCGGCGTTACCAGGTGGTCCTGGCCCTGGTGCAGAATCCGAAGACGCCGCCGCAGGCCGCGATGCGGTTCCTTCCCCGTCTCTCGGTCCGCGACGTGCAGCGAGTCTCCCGGGATCGGAATGTCAACCCGTTGGTGCGCCGGCAGGCGATCGGGTTGCTCGAACGCAGGCGCTGATCGAAGCGCTTTCGGCCTCCACGATCGTTGCGTTGGAGGCGCCGCTGTGGTAAAGCTGAGACCAGTCATGAAGAACCTGTCCATTGGCCTGGCGACCCGAAGTGAAGGGCGGCGCGGCACCGACCGGGCAGCCTTCGCGGGCGGTCCGGATCCACTGCGGAGAGCATCACTGTCGACATGATCCGCCACACCACGACCCTGTATGACACTCTCGGCGTGAGTCGGGACGCCACGAGCGACGTGATTCGTCGGGCGTTTAGGAAGCTCACGTTCGACAACCATCCCGATCGCTTCAGCGGCGAGCAACGGCTTCAAGCCGAGGAGCGTTTCCAGACCATCACCGAGGCGTTCAACGTCCTCAGCCGGCCCGAGAGCCGCGAGAAGTACGATCGCGAGCTCGGACTGAGCGCGAGCAGCGGCCCTGGCATGGACCGGGCCGAGATCGCGCGGCGGCTCGCGGGGAAGGGCGCACAGTCCCTGAGGGACGGGCGCCTCGCCGAGGCACTTGAGCAGCTGAAGCACGCCATCGACCACGACGACGCCTGCTCCCGCGCCCACTATTTCATGGGCATGGCCCTGATCCGCGCCGCTGGTCGTGAGCGCGATGCTCTCCGCCACCTCGAACGCGCTGCGTCACTGGAGCCCAACAACACGGCGATCAAGGCGGAGGTCGCCCAGCTCTGCCTGCAGGTTGGTCTGAGGAGTCGGGCGATGCGGATGGCCGAGGAGGTTCTCGCTCTCGACCCGACCAGCACGAAGGCCGCCGAGGTTCTCCAGATCGCCCAGGAAGGTGACGGCGGGGCGGCGGACGGGTTGCTGTCGCGTTTCCGACGGAAGGGCTGACCGTGCACGGGAGCAGTGACTCGCGGTTGCGGCTCGAGGCCTGGGGTGCGACTGATGTCGGCATGAAGCGCCGGCTCAACGAGGATGTGTACCTGGTCGACGACGCGCTCGAGGTCTTCCTCGTTGCGGACGGGATGGGCGGCCATGCGGCTGGTGAGGTTGCCTCGCGGCTCGCCGCGGAGGAGATCTCCCGGACCCTGGCCAGACACCGCGACGCCGACAGTGAGACCTGGCCCGAGCACTGGAACATGGCGCGGAGTTCCACTGCCAACCTGCTCGTCGACGCGATCCTTGCGGCGCACGAGCGGGTGACCCAGGCGGTCAGCCGCGATCTCAACCTCAAGGGAATGGGCACGACCGTGGTGGTCGCGGCCCACCCCCCGGACAGCTCACGCATGGTCATCTGCCACGTCGGAGACAGCAGGGCCTATCGCCATCGCAACGGCGGGTTCGCGCTGCTGACCGACGATCACTCCTGGGTGCACGAGCAGGTTGCGGCCGGATTCCTGACCGAGGAGGCGGCACGCTCTCATCCGCTCAAGAACGTGGTCACCCAGGCGCTCGGCGGCAGCACCGAGCCCAAGGTGGACATTCTCGAGACCGAGATCGAGGACGGCGACCTGTACCTGCTGTGCTCCGACGGGCTGAACTCGATGCTCAGCGACCCCGAGATTGCCTCCTTTCTCGGCGAGGGCGGTGATCTCGAGACGACGAGCAACAGGCTCATCGTCGCAGCCAACGAGCGCGGCGGCAACGACAACATCAGCGTCGTCCTGCTGCGCGTGGCACGCGCTGACGACTGAGAACCACCGGCCTCGATCCCGTCGGTTGTCGAGGAATTCCCGCGACTTCCCGAGGATTCTCTGAGAGGTCGAAGGAGCACCGTGCGATGCGTGACGATTTCCGCCTCGAGCCCCATCCGGAGTTTCCGGGGGTGTCCGGCCCCCTGGTCCTGGTCATCCTCGACGGGGTCGGTCTGTACCGTGGTCGGGCCGAGGGGTATGCGGGGAACGCCCTGGACCTCGCGGCGACACCGAATCTCGATCGCCTGATGACCACGGCGCCGGTGTTCATGAAGCTGTGCGCCCACGGCCCCGCGGTCGGCATGCCGAGCTGGGGGGACATGGGCAACTCGGAGGTCGGGCACAACGCCATGGGCGCCGGGCGGATCTTCGAGCAGGGCGCGAAGCTCGTGCAGAACGCCATCAAGTCGGGCGACCTGTTCGCAGGCGCAACCTGGCGGGAGCTGGTCGACGGCGCGCTCCGCCAGAGTTCGACGTTCCACTTCATCGGTCTGCTGTCCGACGGCAACGTCCACAGCCACGTCGAACACCTCGAGGCCATGATCCGACAGCTCGCGCGCGAAGGTGTGGGCCGAGTGCGCATCCATGCACTGGCCGACGGGCGCGACGTCGATCCGGTAACCTACGACCGCTATCTGGAGCGGTTGGAGACGGTGCTATCCGAGGTCCGGACCAGCGGCGCCGACGTTGCGGTCGCGTCCGGCGGCGGTCGAATGAGGATCACCATGGACCGCTACAACGCGAGCTGGGAGATGGTGCGACGCGGCTGGGAGATCCACGTGCTGGGCCGGGGCAGGGAGTTCCACAGTCCGGCTGAAGCGGTCGCCACGTTGCGGTCGGAGAACCCGGGGGTGATCGACCAGGATCTGCCCGGGTTCGTGATCGTCGACGACCACGGCCGCGCGCTGGGCCCGATCGTGGACGGTGACTCGGTCGTCTTCTTCAACTTCAGGGGCGACCGGGCGATCGAGATCTCCCGCGCGTTCGTCGAAGAGGGTTTCACGGTCTTCGACCGGGAGCGGTGGCCGAAGGTCAGCTACGCCGGAATGATGGAGTACGACGGAGACCTGAGGATGCCGCCGCGGTACCTGGTGAGGCCCCCGGCGATCGAGCGCACGGTCTCTGAGTACCTCGTGCGCAACGGCGTCGCTCAGCTCGCCACCGCCGAGACCCAGAAGTTCGGGCACGTCACGTACTTCTGGAACGGCAACAACTCGGAGAAGTTCGACGCCGCTCTCGAGGACTGGGTGGAGGTCCCCAGCGACGACGTGCCGTTCGAGACCGCACCGGCGATGAAGGCCCATGAGGTCTGCGAGGTGGTCCTGGACAGCCTGCGCCAGGGACGCCACCGCTTTGTTCGCGTCAACTTCGCCAACGGCGACATGGTCGGACACACCGGAATGCTCGAGGCGGCAGTCGTGGCGATGGAGGTCGTCGACGCCTGCCTCGGACGGCTGGAGACGGCAGTCCACGAGGTCGGCGGCACCATGATCGTGACTGCGGACCATGGCAACCTCGACATGATGTGGGAGGTCGACGCCACAACCGGTGAGGTCAAGCTCGACCCGGACGGGCGGCCCGTGATGAAGACCAGCCACACCCTCTCGCCGGTGCCGTGGCTGCTGGTGGGGAAGGACGCCGAGCGGTTCGTCGCCAACCCGAAAGTGGATCAGCCCGGCCTCGGCAACCTTGCCGCGACCTTGCTGCTGTTGCTCGGCTTATCACCGCCTTCGGTGTACCTGCCATCGCTGGTGACGCCGAAGGCCCGCGATTGACCCTCTGAAGACCCGTCTGTTAGAGTCCGCCCCATGGCCAGCCCGACTCTGCCGTTCCTTGCGCCCATCGAGTCCCTGCGCTCGCGGATCGCCGAGCTCGAGTCGATGGACCATCCCTCGCCGGAGATGCTGGTCTCGCTTGACCACGCCCGGCGGGAGCTCGATCAGGCGATCCACCACATTTTCTCGAAGCTGTCGCCATGGCAGCGCTGCCAGCTTGCCCGCCACCCCGAGCGGCCCTATGCGCTGGCCTACTTCCACTCGATCTTCGACGGGTTCACCGAGCTCCACGGGGACCGTCGCTTCTCCGACGACCCGGCGATCGTGGCCGGCTTCGCCGTGCTCGACAACCTGCCGGTGGCGGTCATCGGTCACCAGAAGGGGCGCGACACGGTCGAAAAGGTCCGCCGCAACTTCGGCATGCCGCGACCGGAAGGCTACCGCAAGGCCCTCCGTGTGATGCGCCTCGCGGCGCGCTTCCGTCGACCGGTGATCACGTTCGTCGACACCCCTGGGGCCTATCCCGGAATCGATGCCGAGGAGCGCGGCCAGGCCGAGGCGATCGCGGACAACCTGCTCGAGATGGCCCGGCTGCCGGTCCCGATCGTGGTCGTCGTCACCGGCGAGGGGGGCTCTGGCGGCGCGCTGGCGCTGGGTGTCGGTGACCGGGTGCTGATGCTCGAGCACGCGGTGTACTCGGTGATCTCCCCGGAGGGTTGCGCGGCGATTCTCTGGAAGGACCAGGCGCGCGCCGAGGACGCTGCCCGGGCACTTCGCCTGACCGCCAGGGACCTGCTCGAGCTGGAGGTTGTCGACGAGGTCTTGCCGGAGCCACCGGGCGGCGCCCACATGGACCCGGGGACGATGATGGAGACGATCTCGGCGGCCCTGCGCCGCCATCTCCGGACTCTGGTCCGGGTCAAGCCCGATGCACTGATCGCGCGAAGATACAAGAAGTTCCGTGCGATGGGCATCAGCTCCGAGCGGTGAGGCCGGGGTCGCGACCCTGGCGGCGCACGGTGCGCTGAAGGTCCGGCGATGAACCGTTCGACGCGCGTCTGGGTGCGGCGACTGACCACGGTCGCCATCGTGGCCGTGATCCTGGCCGCAGCGTCGATCGCGGTGTACCGAGGGCGGCGTTCACTGGGTGTGCCGCGGCTACTGTCCGGCGACCTGATCAGCTCGCAGGTCCGTGATCTCGCGACCGACTTTCGGATCGAGGAGACCGACGCCGGGCGTCTGATCTTCACGCTCGCGGCAGAGCAGACGATCGGTGACCAGTTCGGATGGTACGAGATTGAAGGGGTGAGGTTGAAGCTGCACCGCGCGGAGGGCGAGGGCCCCGTGCTCAGCTGCCAGGCAGCGAGCTTCAACGTCGCCACGCGAGAAGCCCGACTGCGGGGATCGGTACAGGTCGAGTTCCCGGGCGGAGCTTTGCTGACAACCGACTCCGGCCGCTTCGACAACCAGAGCCGTTCCTTCGTGACCGATGGGGGAATCCTCTACACCGACGGTCTGGCGGTCGGTCGGGCAGGGCGGGCTGCGTACTTCCTCGAGGACGACCGGCTGCTGCTCTCGGATTCAGTGGTGGTCCGCGACCAGCGCGGACTCTTGCTGACGGCGCCGAGTGTCGTCTACGGCCGCGCCGAAGGCCGCGTTACATTTCCTGAAGGCTGCCGACTCGTGTTCGGCGAATCAGAGCTGGAAGCGCCGGCCGGCACGCTGAAGCTCGACGATGATGGAGGCATCGACCAGCTCGATCTCTCCGGAGGTGTCACTGCCCGATCCACCGGGGGGCCGGACGGCGCCGCGGTGGCCCTACGGACCGAGCGCCTGCAGGCGCAGCGGGAAAGTGGCGGCGGCTGGCAAGTGGCGGCCACGACAAGCGGGCCGTGGATCGAGGTCGAGTTCCTCGGCGGCCGCTCGTTCATCCATCGCCAGCTGACCGCGTTGTCGCTCCGCGCGGTGATGGGTCTGGAGGGGCTTGCGGGCATGCGGGCGGGCCAGGGCGTGTGCCTGCGCGAGGTCCCGTTTGCGGGCGCTGTAAGGTTGGCTGAAGCGGAGTCCGCCCGAGTGTGGTTCGAGAGTGGCAGCGCGACCGATGTCGAGCTCGACGAACAGGTCGTGCTCGTAGCCGAGGGCGTGACGGCGACGGGGCACCGGGCACGGGTGTCGAGCACCTCCGGGATCATCATGCTCCACGGTCATCCCGTGCGACCGCAACGCACGACGTTGCGGTCGGAGCGAGGCCGCGTCGAGGCCGATCACATCCTGCGGCACGATGTCGACGCCAGGATCGAAGCGCGGGGCAGCGTCCAGGGAGAGCTCTTCGATGTGCGGCTCCTCGGTGATGAGGTCGCGGAAGAGCCGACCTCGACGCACTTCGCTGCCGGTCTTCTCGAGGTGACAGAAGGTGGCAGCGCGTTCCGGCTGCGAGAAGGCGCGCGGGCGTGGCAGGGGCGTCGGATGCTGCTCGCCGACGACATCCGATATCGGCACGCGGCTGGGAGACTCGAAGCCTCCGGGCACGTCCGCACGACCTTCCCCGCAAGCCAGATCGAGGGGAGCGAGGAGCGACAGGGAGACGTGATGGTGGTGTCGCGTGCTCTGGAGTACGACCGCGCCGATCAGCGAGCGGTGTATCGTGGCATGGTCCGTTTCAGCGACCCCAGCTACACCCTGGCCGCCTCCGAGCTGGAGGTGGTGCTCGACGACTTCAATCGCCTGTCGCGCATCGAGGCCCGCGGCGCGGTGGACATCGAGGACCTCCAGAACGGGTGGCGGATGACCGGACAGACCGCTGTCCGGGATCTCGCGACGCAGATGGTGTCGCTCACGGGGGCGCCGGCACAGCTCCGCGACGCCAAAGGGAACGTGGTGTCAGGGCCGTCGTTGACCTGGGATCAGGCCAGTGGTACGGTCACCGTCGCCGGCGGAAGCGAGACCATCTACTACCCGGAGGAGACTCCCTGAGCCCCAAGACGCTCGACCTGGTGGCCGATGGCCTGCACAAGTCTTACCGCGGTCGCGCGGTAGTGGACGGCGTGAACCTGCACATCACGCCGGGAGAGATCGTCGGGTTGCTCGGACCCAACGGCGCCGGCAAGACGACCACGTTCTACATGCTGGTCGGTTTGGTCGAACCGGATCGCGGTCGAGTGACTCTCGGCGACCGGGACATCACCGGACAGCCCATGTATCGCCGGTCCCGCATGGGCATCGCCTACCTGGCGCAGGAGCCAAGCGCATTCCGCCGCCTGACCGTCGAGGACAACATCTGGCTGATCCTCGAGGCCCTCGGCATCGAAGCGAGGACGGCCCACCAGCGGATCGAGAAGCTGCTGAAGGACTTCGGCCTGGGTGCACTGGCCGAGCAGCGGGCGGAGACCCTGTCGGGCGGGGAACGGCGGCGGCTGGAGGTGGCACGGGCTCTCGCAACCGACCCGACCTTCATCCTGCTCGACGAGCCGTTTGCAGGTATCGACCCGCTCGCCGTCGTCGACCTGCAGCGCATCATCAGACATCTCAAATCGTTGGGCATCGGTGTCCTGATCACCGACCACAACGTTCGGGAAACGTTGAAGATCACTGACCGGACCTATATAATCAAGGACGGCAGGATTTTTGCTACGGGCCATCCGCTAGACCTGTCGCGAGACCCTGAGGTTCGGCGGATCTATCTTGGAGAGGACTTCGCCCTGTAGAAGCGGTTGCGGTACCGTGGTGAAGATCTGCCGAAGGTCAAGGACCCGTGAAAACCCGGGCGCGACCTTGGGGCGTCGCCCGCAGAGGGAGAGCACGACACGGATGGCACTGGAACAGAAGCTCCGGCTGAAGCTCGCGCAGCGGCTCGTGATGACGCCGTCGCTGCAGCAGGCGATCAAGCTGTTGCAGCTTTCCCGCCTCGAGCTCGAGGAGACGCTGTCCCAGGAGATCATGGAGAACCCGATTCTCGACGTCGACGGGGCGAACGAGGAGGGGACGGCCCAGGACGCCGAGTCGGAGGGGGGAGAAATCGCGGAAGGGGCTGCGGATGAAAACGTCTCTGACGATGCTGGACCCCAGACCGTAGAAGCCGACCCTCTGCCGAGCGAGGCGGAGTCCTACGACGACATCGACGTCGAGGCCTTCTTCGCCGACTATCTCGGTGATGCCCGCACCGAGGGACCGTCCATGGCGACCCGGTCGCTGGACGACGTTGTTCCCCTTGAGAACGTGCTGTCGGCGTCGGCCGGGTTGTTCGACCATCTGATCTGGCAGCTGCACCTTCTGACCATCGACTCGCGGCTCCTGGAGGCGTGCGAGTTCGTCATCGGCAACCTGGACGAGGACGGCTTCCTGCGAGTCTCCGACGAGGAGATCGCCAGCGCGACCGGGATCGACCTGCCCGACGTGGAGCGGGCACTCGCGACGGTGCGCTCCCTCGATCCGCCCGGCATCGCCGCGCGGACCTTGCAGGAGTGCCTCACGGCCCAGCTCGCGCTGCTCATGATCGAGGCGCCGGAGGAGGATCGCGAGCTGCTCCAGCGGGTCCTGCGGGTGGTTGCCGAGCACTGGCGGGAGCTGCTGCACCAGCGCTGGGAAGCCATCGCCGCCAGCATCGGCTGCGAAATCGCCGAGCTGCGGCCGGTGCTCGACGTGGTTCAGCGCCTTGAACCCAAGCCGGGTCGCATCTTCCGCCAGGATCGGAACCAGTACATCGAGCCCGATGTCTACGTTCGTCAGGTCGACGGAGAGTACCTGATCACCCTGAACGATGACGGGATGCCGCGACTGCGGATCAACTCGCGCTACGCCCGGATGCTCGAAGGAAAGTCGTTGGATCCCCAGGTCGGCAGCTACCTGCGGGAGAAGATGCGGAATGCGGTTTGGTTGATGAAGAGCATCGACCAGCGGCAGCGCACCATCCACAAGGTTGCTCGGAGCATCGTCACGTTCCAGCGGGACTTCCTCGACCACGGCATCGAGCACCTTCGACCCATGGTGCTGCGGCAGGTCGCCGAGGACATCGGCATGCACGAGTCGACGATCTCGAGGGGGGTCAGCAACAAGTACATCTACACGCCGCGCGGCCTGTACCCCATGAAGTTCTTCTTCCACTCCGGAGTTGACTCCGCGCGGGGGGAGAACGTCTCGTCGCTGGTGGTCAAGGAGCGCATCCGCAAGCTGATCGAGGCGGAGGACCCGGCACGGCCACTGTCCGACTCGAAGATCATGCGAATGCTCCAGCGCGAGGGCATCCGCCTCGCCCGCAGGACCGTGGCCAAGTATCGCGAGGAGATGTACATTCCCTCCTCGGACAAGCGCAAGAAGGTCTTTTAAGGAGAGGAACATGAAGGTCGACTACATTGCCCGCAAGGTGAACCTGACCGACCAGGTGCGACAGCTCACCGAAAAGAAACTGGCTAAAGTTCAGAAGTACTTTAACGACATCATCGACACCAGGGTCGAGCTGGATCAGGAGCGGCACCTCTACGTGGCGGACATCTTCATCAAGGGCAAGGACTTCGATCTCAAGTCCACGAGCCAGAACAAGGACCTGACCACGGCGATCCAGGATGCTGTGGACAAGCTCGAGATGCAAGCTCGGCGCGCCAAGGCCAAGCTCAAGGGGCACAAGGGACGCGCGGCGAAGCCCGAGGCTCAGCAGGGTTGGGAGGTCGAGGTCCTCGAGCCGGAGTCCCTGCGCCGCGGCGAGCCGCAGATCGTCGAGCGGTCGAGCATCCCGATCAAGCCCATGAGCGTCGAAGAAGCGGCCATCGAGCTGGAGTCGTCAAGCCTCGGCTTCCTGGTCTTCCGCAATGCAGCCACGGACCGTGTCAACGTGATCTACCGTCGCGAAGACCGGAATCTGGGCCTGGTCACACCCGAGCTGTGATGAAGATCCAGCAGCTCATCGACAGCACCCGCGTCACTCTCGGGCTGGAGGCGCGAGAGCTCATGCCGGCCCTCGAGGAGATCGCTCGCCACATCGCGCCGGCGGTCGGGCTGGAGTGGTCGCGCATCGTCGACGCTCTGGCCGAACGTGAGAGGCTCGGCTCGACTTCCGTGGGCGGCGGTTTCGCAATCCCACACTGCAAGATCGACGGGCTCGACACGATCTGGGTGTCGGTCGCCCGGTTTGCAGACGGCATTGACTTCGGGGGTGCTGACGGGGAGGAAGAACGATTTCTCTTCGTCGTGCTGTCGCCGGCCGATCAGGCGAGCCTGCACCTGCAGGTCCTCTCGCAGATCGCCAGGCTTCTGAAGCGCGCGGACTGCCGTCGGGACCTGCTCGAAGCGAGGAACGTGGACGCCGTGGTCGCGGCGATCCGCCACCATGCCGAGGCGGAGCGCCTGTGACCAGCACGCCCCCGCTGCAGGTCGAACGGCTGCTCGAAGAGCCCCGACTGCGCTTCCTGCGCCTCGAGGTCCTGGCCGGGGCCGGAGGTCTGAAAGAGCAAGCCATCACCAATCCGAGGATCCAGAAGCCCGGCCTGGCCCTCGCGGGCTACCTGCCTTATGTCAAACCTGGACGGCTCCAGATCCTCGGGGAGTCCGAGTACAGCTATCTCTCGACTCTTGGTGAGGACGAGAGCTGCCGACGGCTCATGAACGTGGTCGAACTCGGCGTGCCGACCCTCCTTTCGACCAAGGGCCATCGTCCGTCGGAGGCGGTGCTGCGGCGCTGCGAGGAGCTCGGGGTCCCGTGCATGACCACGCGATCAAAGACGTCCGACGTCATCCAGTCGGTGTCGGCGTACCTCGAGGACGAGCTCGCTCCTCGGGTCCAGGTCCATGGCGTCCTGGTCGACGTCTTCTCGCTCGGCACGCTGATCATCGGTGATGCCGGTATCGGCAAGAGCGAGTGCGGGCTGGAGCTGGTCTACCGCGGGCACCGGCTGGTCGCCGACGACATCGTCGTCATCCGTCGCACCCACGCCCACGGTCTCCAGGGCGCCCCCCACGAGCTGCTGCAGAACTACCTCGAGCTGCGCGGGGTGGGAATCATCGACGTGCGCAAGCACTTCGGGATGACCGCGGCATCGCCATCAGTGTCCGTCTCCCTGGTGATCCAGTTGATGAAGCTCAGCCCGAGCGCGAAGAAGCTCGAGCAGCGCTGGCGGGAAGAGATGCTCGAGCGGCCGCACGCCTGGACCTCGACGGAGGAGATTCTCGGCGTAGAGGTCCCGAAATACACCATGGTCGTCGCACCCGGCCGCGACGTCGCGATCATGGTCGAGACCGCGGTGCGCAAGTGCCTTCTCGCCCAGCGTGGCATTCAGGACGAACGAGCGTTCCTCGAGTCGGTGAACCGGCTGGCGGCCGGTGGAATCGCGATCGGGCCGCCGCCCGCGGACGTCGAAGATGACTGACGAGTTCCGGGGACCATTCATGATCACCGGACTCTCCGGCGCCGGCAAGACCGTGCTGAGCCGGAGCCTGGAGGACATCGGCTACGAGTGCGTCGACAACATTCCCCTCGAGCTCCTAACCGAGCTCTTCGACCGCTCGACGACCGAGCTGGCGCGCCTCGTGGTGGTGCTCGACGTGCGGGCAAAGGGGCTTGCCGAGAGCTTCCCGTCCATCCACCGCGCCCTCGCCGAGCGGTGTAGCGGGCTGCGGCTGGTTTTCGTCGAGGCGTCACCGGAGACGCTGCTTCAACGCTTCTCGGTCGTGCGTCGGCCGCATCCCTTCCGCGATCGCAGCATCGAGCAGGCGATCGCTGACGAGCACGCCGCCCTGCGCGAAGTCCGCGCCCTGGCCGATCTCGTAGTGGACACGACCCATCTCACGCCGCACGACCTGAGGCGACAGGTTCTGTCGCTGGCCGGTGTCGAGGGTCCGCAGGCTCTTCTCACGATCGAGATCCAGAGCTTCTCATACCTTCAGGGGGTTCCGCCGACCGCCAGCCTCGTTTTCGACGTGCGCTTCCTTCCCAATCCCTACTTCGTACACGGACTCCGGCTGCTCGCCGGTGACGACCCTCAAGTGACCAGCTGGTTCGACGCCCAACCCGAGATGGCCGAGGCCCTCGACCGGATCGTCGACCTGGTCTCCTGGCTGCTGCCGAAGTACGGCGCCGAGCTCAAGAGCGATCTTCTGATCGCCATCGGCTGCACGGGCGGACGCCATCGCTCGGTCTACATGACCGAGTGTCTCGCCGCTGCCCTCAAATCCGCTGGGCACCGCGTGCTGGTGCATCACCGAGACAAGGACCGGTGGAGGTGACGATGATTCCTGTGCTCGTGCTCACCCACGGCCGATTGGCGGAGGAGCTGCTCGAGGCCGGCCGGACAATCGACAGTCAGCTCCTGGAGCACTCGTCCGCCCTGGCACTGCCCTGGGAGGTCGACTCCGACGAAGCGAGCCGAGAGCTCAAGCAGCGGCTGCGCGAGCTCGACCAGGGTCAGGGCGTCCTGATCCTCACCGACATGTTCGGCGGCACGGCTACCAACCTGGCGCTCCCGTTCCTGGATCCCGGCAAGGTCGAGGTCGTCACCGGCGTGAACCTGCCGATGCTGGTCAAGCTGGGCTCCCTGCGGGACGTCGAGCTGCCGCTGCACGAGCTCGCGATCAGACTGACAGCGGCGGGTCAGAAGAGCATCCGGGTGGCCAGTGAGTTCCTCCGCCAGGCGGCGCCAGGCTGATTCCTCGGATCCCGGCCGTACAATGGCCGGAGCTCGTCGGATCGACGGGCCGCCGGTTTCGACACAACGCCGACAATCCCGTCCTCGAAGGGAAGGACAGGTGACATGAAGCAACGTCAGGTCGAGATCACCAACAGGCTCGGGCTGCACGCACGTGCAGCCGCCAAGCTGGTGCACACCGCGAACGCCTACTCGTCGGACATCTTCATCAGTGCCGGCGAGGAGGAAGTGAACGCGAAGTCGATTCTCGGCCTGCTCACCCTGGCGGCGAGCAAGGGGACGCCACTGCTCGTCCGTGCGACCGGCGCCGACGAAGAGGATGCGGTCGCCGCGCTCGTCGCACTTTTCGAGGACAAGTTCGGGGAAGGGGAATGAGCAGCAACAGCCTGCGCGGCCTCGGAGTGAGCCCCGGCATCGCGATCGGCGAACCGGTCGTGCATGAGACGCGCCCGATCGCGACGCTGCGCATCACGATTCCGGAGGGATCCGAGGAGGCGGAGGTGGCGCGATTCCGTGCCGCCGTCGAGGCGACCGTCGAGCGGATCAGGGAGAACCGCGATCGCGCATTGCACCAGATGGGGGAGGAGTACGCGACCATTTTCGAGGCCCACCAGCTCATCGCTGCAGATCCCTCCTTCGTGCAGCCTGTCGAGAGCATCATCCGCAACGAGAAGGTGAACGCCGAGTGGGCGGTCGACCAGGTGGTCGGCGCTCTGGTGCGTAAGTTCGAGGCCTTCACCGACCACTATCTGTCCGACCGTAAGCTCGACGTCCTCGACGTCGCCACCCAGATCCTGCGCGCGCTGCACGGCATCGAGCTGCTCCAGCTCGACGCCCTCGACCGACCGGTGATTCTGGTGGCAGACGATCTACCGCCATCGACCGCCGTCCAGCTGCCCCTGGAGAAGATCCTCGGCTTCGCCCTCGAGATGGGCGGGCCCACATCGCACACGACGATCATCGCGCGGTCCTTCGGCATCCCGGTCATCGTCGGTGCGCAGGGCGTGTGCCAGGCGGCCCAGCAGTCGCGGCAGATCGCGATGGATGCGTTCGAGGGCAAGCTCATCCTCGACCCGAATCTGGCCGAGCTCGCGGAGTTCCGCTCGCGGCAGCGCGAGTACCAGGAGCAACAGGCCCATCTCACGCACATGCGGGCGCTCCCCACGGTCACCCGCGACGGCCGGGTGATCGAGCTGCTGGCAAACATCGACCTCCCCCAAGAGGTCGAGACCGCGACAGACTGGAACGTCGACGGCATCGGCTTGTACCGGTCCGAGTTCCTCTACATGAAGATGAGCCCGGGGCTGCCAAGCGAAGACGAGCACCTCGAGTTCTACCGGGCGATGGTCTGTCAGGTCGGCGACCGGCCGGTGACCATCAGGACCTTCGACCTCGGTGGGAAGAAGCTCGCCCGGGAGGTCATGGGCAGCTCGGAAGCCAACCCGGTTCTCGGACTCCGGGGGATCCGGCTCTGCTTCTCCCGGAGGGAGTTCTTCAGGACCCAGCTTCGGGCCCTGCTCCGCGTCGCCGCCGAGCATCCGCCGGGGCAGGTCCGTATCATGTTCCCGCTGATCAGCGGGGTCGACGAGTTTCGGATCGCGCGCAAGATCGTCTGCCGCACTCGGGAGGAGCTGCGAGCCGAGGGCCGCGAGATCCCCGAGGATGTGCCCCTCGGCGCCATGGTCGAGGTGCCTTCGGCGGCGGTGATGGCGCGCCAGCTGGCACGTGAAGTTGATTTTCTTTCAATTGGAACGAACGATCTTATTCAATATTCTCTTGCCGTCGACCGTTCCAACGAACAGGTCGCTGACCTCTACAAGCCGACACACCCCGCGATCCTTCAGCTGATCGCCCAGGTGGTCGCGGCCGGTGATGAGGAGGGGGTCCAGGTCTCGATGTGCGGCGAGATGGCGGCCGACCCCCTGATGGTGCCTCTCCTGGTCGGCCTGGGACTGCGGCGGTTGAGCATGAACCCCCTCGCGGTTCCGGTCATTCGCAGCCTGGTTCGGCAGCTCTCTTACCGGGAGACGATCATCCTCGCACGGCAGGCGAGACAGCTCGCGACTGCCCGCGAGGTCGAGGAACACCTTCTCGAGTCCCTTGCCATCTCACTCGCCAAGATCAAGATTCGCGTATAGGAGCAGGAGAACTCTCGTGATCACCAGATCCCCCCGAATTGTGCACAAGCCCTGGGGCCACGAGGAGATCTTCGCGATCACCGACAGGTACGTCGGCAAGATCCTCTGCATCACTGCGGGAGAGGCGCTGAGCCTGCAGTATCACGAGCACAAGGAAGAGACCCTGCGAATCCTCGACGGGAGCCTGGAGGTCCAGGCAGGTCCAGCACTGGGGGAGCTCGCCTCCTACCTCCTCAAGCCGGGCGACGTCTTCCATATTCATCCCCGCCTGCTGCACCGCATGATCGCCATCAGCGACTGTCGGCTGCTCGAGGTCTCGACCGCGGAGCTGGACGACGTCGTGCGCCTCGAGGATCGCTATGGACGGGAAGGAACAACTGCGCCGTGATCCCGTCGCGACGCCATGGGAGGGAGACCTCCCAGGAGGAACTGCCATGAGCACCAGAGTCCGATCCCACGCAACGTTCTTCATCGCCGTCGTCGGCTGCAGTGCAGCCGTCGGCTTCGGCGCGAAGCTCACCGCGGCCGAGGAGCCGACCCCCACCCCGTCACCGGCGGTGACGGCGACAGCGCAGCGGCCAGCCACTCCGGTACCGACCAGGAAGCCGATCGTCATCACCGACGAGAACCTCCAGGAGTTCGCCGAGCAGGGCCGGTTGACCACGGCCGAGCCCGGCAGCTCGTCCGCCACGCGCGGACGGCCCGTTCGCGGAGGGGGCTCGGGCGCCGACCTCTCAGGTCTGCCGATCGTCGAGGTCCCAGCTGACGACAGCGAGGCCGAGAAACGGCGCTACTGGCGCGACACGTACCAGCGGCAGCTCAGGCTCGTGGAGCAGCTCGGCCGGCAGATCGAGGAGCTCGACGCTTCGATCCCGGGTCTGTGGAACAAGTTCTACGCCTGGGACGACCCCGCGTATCGCGACGGTGTCATCAAACCGGAGCTCGACCAGGCGATCGCTCGCCGGGAGCATTTCGAAAAGCAGCTCGAGCTCGAACGTGAGCGCCTGCCGGAGATCATGGACCAGGCACGGCGAGACGGGGCCCAGCCTGGGTGGTTCAGGGACCTGCCGTCCCCGGCCGCCGCCCTGGCCAAGCCCGACTCCGGGGCGCGCTGAGGTCGCGGCGCCGATCGACAGAACCACGGACGGCTCGCGATCGCGAGCGGTTCCGAGCAGCCGGCTGCCCTCGAGTAAGGATGGTAGCCGGAGACGGAGTCACGAGGGCATGCGGACCTTCTTCATCGAAACCTGGGGCTGCCAGATGAACCGCCACGACAGCGAGCACCTTGAGGGACAGCTGCGGGCACGCGGTCTGGGGCCTGCCGCCGGACCCGAGGCGGCTGATCTCGTGCTGCTGAACACCTGCTCGGTTCGGGAGAAGCCGGTGCACAAGATCGTCAGCCGGATCGGATCCCTCGCGCTGCTCGAGCCTCCACCGGTGATCGGGGTCTGCGGCTGTGTGGCGCAGCAGGAGGGGGAGGCTCTCCTCGACCGATCCCAGGCAGTGGGCTTCGTTCTCGGTCCGGGTCAGACGGGCCGTCTCGGCGACGCACTGCGGGCCGTCGAGCAGGGCCGCCGGGTGGTGTTGACCGGGTTCGACCCCGAGTCCGAGTACAACTTCAGAACGATTTTCCGCACCAGCTCGACCCGCGGCATGGTCACCGTGATCGAGGGCTGTGACGAGTACTGCACCTTCTGCATCGTACCCTATACCCGAGGTCGCGAGCGCAGCCGCCACATTGAAGACATCCTGGCCGAGGTGCGCTCGCTCGCACAACGAGGACTCAAGGAGGTCGAGCTCCTCGGTCAGACCATCAACGCCTACCGCTGCCCTGCGACATCGAAGGACTTCGCCGACCTTCTCGAAGCGGTTGCCAGCGTCAGGGGTTTCGACCGGGTGCGCTTCATCACCTCGCATCCTCGCCACTTCACCGACCGGATGATCGATGTCCTCGCGCACCACGAGAACGTCTCCCGCTACCTTCACCTCCCATTCCAGGCCGGCTCGGATCGCATTCTCAAACGTATGAATCGGAAGTACACACGATCACAGTACGTCGAGCTGGTCGGGCGAATCCGCAAGGCCGTTCCGGGCATCAGCCTCTCGACCGACGTCATCGTCGGCTTCCCTGGAGAGAGCGACGACGACTTCGCCCGAACCCTCGAGCTGCTCGAAGAGCTTCGGTTCGGCCAGGTGTTCGCGTTCGCGTTCTCACCGCGACCGGGGACGCCGGCTGCGCGCTACAGCGACGATGTCTCGGAGGCCGAGAAGAAGCAGCGGCTCCATCGGTTGTTCGAGCTCACCGACCAGATCTCTCTCGAGCTCAACACCGAGCTGGTGGACACGGTGGTGAGCGTGTTGATCGACGGGCCGAGTCGACGGTCGCCGAACGACTGGCAGGGAAGGGGAGTGGACAACCGCGTGGTGAACTTCGCGAAACGCGGTGCAGAACGAATCGGCGACCTCGTCGACGTCCGGGTTCTGCGCGCGACGGTGCACTCGCTGGTCGGCGAGATGCTGCCGCCGGCGACCGAGCCTTGACATGTCCTGGCCGGCCCAGCACATTGAACACATGAGCGATCACACCACCGCGCGTCAGAAGCCGGTTCGCGTCGAGGTCCGGGCCCTGGTGATGGACCCGGTGTCCCACATGCCGGTCGTCATCCTCCAGCAACCGGAGCGCAACGCCTACCTGCCGATCTGGATCGGCGTCTGCGAGGCCAATGCGATCGCCCTCCGCCTCGAGCATGTGGCGACACCGCGGCCCATGACCCATGACCTGATCCACAACCTGCTGGGCGCGACACGCCATGTGGTGGAGCAGGTCTTGATCCACTCCCTCAACGACAGTGTCTTCCTGGCCTCGATCCGCCTGCGGGACCCCTCGGGGGCGGTGACCGAGGTTGATGCTCGCCCATCAGACGCCATCGCCATCGCCCTGCGCGCCGACGCGCCGGTGCTCGTCCAGCCCGCGGTCCTCGACCAGGCCGAGGTCCAGGAAGCCTCCGAGGAGGAGACCCTGCGCCTGATGCTCGAGAGGCTACGTCCCGAGGACATGGGCCGCTACGAGATGTGACCCGGAGGCCTCCCGGCAGCCATCTCGCGTTGACACGCACGGCGCCAGCCCCTAGAGTTGGCTGCCACACCGGCACGGAGGCTGGAGTCGCCGATGATCATCGCCATCACCAACCAGAAGGGTGGGGTCGGAAAGACCACGACCGCCATCAACCTCGCAGCCGGCCTCGCCCAGAAAGGTCTCGAGACCCTTCTGATCGACCTCGATCCACAGGCCAACTCGACCATGTCGAACATTGACCTGTCCGCAGTCGAGCACAACATGTTCGACGTGCTCTCCAGCGCCGCCGCACTGCAGGAAGCGATCGTCTTCACCGGCACCCCACGCCTCTGGCTGGCGCCCTCGCGGATTGCAATGGCCAAGCTCGAGGTCTCGTTGATTGGAGAGCTTGACGCCCCGTACCGCTTGAAGGACAACATCGAGCGGCTCGAGCAGCACTTCGACGCGATCATCATCGACACACCTCCGACCCTCGGCCTGATCACTGTCAACGCGCTCGTCGCTGCCAGCCACGTGCTGATCCCAATTCAGGCATCTTACTTCGCGCTGGAAGGCACCGACGACCTTCTGGAGACGATCGACAAGATCAAGGCCCGACCCAACACCGAGCTGCAGATGCTCGGCGTCCTCGTGACCCTGTTCGACCGCCGCACGGTGCTCGCTCGGGAGGTGCTGACCGAGATCCAGGAGGTCTTCGGTCCGCTGGTGTTCGACACTCTGATCACCAAGTCGGTCCGGCTCGAGGAATCGCCGGCCCACCGCTGCAGCATCTTCGAGCACGCTCCCGACTCGAGCGGCGCCTTCGAGTACTATGGGCTGTGTGAGGAGGTCCTGCAGCGTGTCGGAGTCTAAGGAGTCCAGGAAGAAGATTGGCCTGCCGAGTAAGCGAGGCATGCGCCACGACCGCCATTTCGTTGACGAGCTCACCCATCGGATGGGGGAGGGCGGCCTCGGCCGCATGGTCCGGACAACCTCCATCAGCAGCAACCAGGACCAGCCGCGGGCCAGCCTGGGCAACCTCGAGAACCTGACGGCGAGCATTGCCAGGCACGGCGTGCTAGAGCCTCTCCTGGTTCGACGGAAGATGGACTCCCCGGGGTACGAGCTGATCTCCGGGGAACGCCGATTCCACGCTGCCGTCGAAGCCGGTCTGACCGAGGTCCCCTGCATCGAGCTCACCGTGACCGACCAGCAGGCGCTCGAGATCGCGCTGGTCGAGAACCTGCAGCGGCAGGATCTGACCGCCTTCGAGGAGGCCGAGGGCTTCTTCGCCCTCGTGTCCAAGTACGGCTACACCCACGACCAGGTCGCCCAGGCGGTCGGTCGTTCGCGGGTCACGGTGTCCGAGAGCCTCAAGCTCCTCGATCTTCCGCAGGGCATCCGCGACATGTGTCGGCATGCCGACATCACCGCCAAGGGAGTGCTCCTCGAGATCGCTCGCATGCCGGACGAAGAGACCATGGCCGACCTCGTGCAGCAGATCGTCGTCGAGCGACTCGATCGCGCCGGGGTGCGCGAGCGACGACAGGAGCTGGTAGGAGAATCCGACCCCGACGCAGCCGTCGACGGCCAACCCACCTCGGAGTCACCGGAACACACCAACACCGGGGATCCGCCACGGCGGCCCTTCGTGGTCCGGTTTCGTGCGCCCGATCGGCCGTTCACCGTTTCACTGTCCTTCCGGACGGAGGACGAGCCGGACACGCAGGCGGTCATCTCCGCGTTGCAGACGCTCCTCGACGAGCTTCGGGCGAAGAGCAACGAGGTTCGCGACACGGCCAACTGAGCCGCACCGCGCGGGCCTGCCGACGACCCAACCCTCGAGCTTTCCGATTCAGGTTTACATAATATACCTTATCGGACATTGATTCAGAGGGCTTTGCTGTGGAAGATTGAGGCGCTGTGGAAAACCCTGTGGAACCCGCGACAGCCCCGGGTCAACAGCCAGTGCGCTACACTCCCACCTCGGCTCAGGGAGGACGCACGGTGCGGTGGTTCGGAGTCCTCGATCGGACGGTCATCGTTGAGGTCGTGACGCCCGCGGCGCTCGGCTTCGTGGTCTACACCTTCCTGCTGCTGATGCGCGGGATCTTCACCCTCATGGAGCAGATCTTCGTGCGCGGCGTGCAGTGGGCCGACGCCGCGAGCATCCTCGCCGCGACCGTGCCCAACGTCATCGTGCTCACGATTCCGATGAGCTTCCTGTTCGGCGTGCTGCTCGGGGTCGGACGGCTGAACGCGGACAGCGAGATGATCGCCCTGCAGGCCGGCGGAATCTCGGCCCGCCGGGTGCTGCGCCCGATTGTGCTGGTCGGCCTGGCGCTGGCTGCGCTCAATCTCTACCTCTTCAACGCGGTGATCCCCGGAACCAACGAGCGCCTCCGCCAGCTGAAGATCGAGCTCTACGGCTCGGCCAGGTCCCTGGGACGAGTCGAGCCCAAGGTCTTCGTCGAGGATCTGTCGAATCTCCTGCTGTACATACGGGATGTGGATCCGGAGACCGGGGTCTGGCAGGACGTGATGGTGTACGACACCTCGGACCCGAGCGAGGAGCGGCTGACGCTGGCAGGTCGGGGACGCATGGTGGCGAGTCTGGACGAGCTCGGCAACGGCGCCCTGGCAGCCGGGAGTAGTTCTCCGTTGACAGTGCCGTGGCTGCTCCTCGAGGATGTGGTGAGCCACCAGTTCTTCCGCCTCAAGCCGGAGAAGTACCGGTTGAACAACACTCCGCGGCAGCTGGTGCGGCCGACAAGTGGTGATCGCGGTACCGCACGCGTCAACCCGACGGTGCGCGAGCGGTCGACCCCCGAGCTGGTGGCGGCGGTGCGGACCGGGAGCTTCAGCGACCAGGCCGGGGAGCAGCCGTCCGACGTCAGCCGGGACACGACCAGACGAGAGGCCGGGCTCGAGGTCCACCGGAGGATCGCCATCCCTTTCGCCTGCG
>CAZKKP010000013.1:0-2242 GCA_964553295.1 uncultured Thermoanaerobaculia bacterium
CGGCCCAGATGGTGCCGCCGTTCAGACCGGGGAACAGCCCGCCGACGGTCTCGATGTCGTGCCGCGCGAGGGACAGGCCGAGGGAGAAGGCGAACCGACGGCTGAAGCTGAAGGACCAGTCGAAGGTGGCGCCGAAGCCGTCGTCGAGCTCGAGCCGGGTGCCGGTCTCGGCCACCGGAGCGGAGATCCCCTCGAGCCGGACGAGCGACAGGCCGACGGTGCCCCACCGCTGGCTCTGCTGCGCCTCGGCGGACACCGTCGCGAGCAGCACGAGGATGGCGAAGGCGGCCGGGATGAAACGTCCCATGGGGCGTCTCAGAAGGCGCGCCCGAGGCGCTCGAGAGCCATGTCCGGGTCGCCGACGCGGGCGAGCATCGCCTCGGCGTCGGCGCCGAGGGCGGCGATCACCGTCCGCGCGTCCGGGGCCACTGCCCCGGCCACCAGGTACAACGGGCTGCCGTTCGGGTCGACGTAGACCCCGTCGGCCGGCGGCCGCGCCTCGAGGCCGGTGTAGCCGCTCGGCGCCTCGTCCGAGCGGACGATGGCCCACACCTTGGGGTCGAGATGGATGATGTCGACCTGCTCGGCCTCGTAGGCGGTGCGCAGCTCCCGCCAGCCCGCCGCCCCGTGGTCTCCGGTCACCAGCCACAGCTTCGGCATACCGTTTTCCTCCGGCGGGCAGTGTATCCCACCCGCGGCAGGTCTACGGGTCGACCGCCGAGGTCATCGGGCGTGAACGGGCAGGACCTTGAGGAACACGACCTTGCCGTCGCCTGGCGAGTAGAAGTCGTCGAGCTCGGCGGCGACATGGTAGCCGCAGGCGAGGTAGAAGCTCCTGGTCGGCAGGTACTGCGGCCGCCCGGCGGTCTCGAGGTAGACCCGGCGGCGGCCCGAGTCGGCGATCGAGCGCTCCGCCGCCTCGAGCAGCGTCCGTCCGATGCCCCGACCCTGGACCGACGGGGCGACGGCGATCCAGTACAGGTCGGCCGACTCGAGCGTCCCCGGGATCGGACCCCAGCATGCATATCCGGCCACCGTCCGCTCGACCTCGGCGACGAGGAAGCGGTAGTGGCTCGCCTCACCGTGCTCGAGCCGGTCGTCGACCAGCTCGAGGGCGACAGCCAGCTCCTCGGCGTTGAAGAAACCGGTGGCCGCGAGCAGCTCGGCGATGGGCTCGCGGTCGGCGTCGGAGAGACCCGGGTGGACGGTGACGGCCGAGCTGGCGGCGACGGACTGGTTCATGGGTTCGCTCCCGCGCTCTCGAGCAGCCGTGCGACGACGGCCGCGGCGTCGAGCCCCGCTGCGGCGGCGGCGGCGACGAAGCCGGCGTCGGCGGCGAGGCAGGGGTTGGCGTTGACCTCGAGGACAGAGGGCGTGCCGGCCTCGTCGAGTCGGAGGTCGACTCTTGCGTAGCCTGAGACCCCGGTGGCGGTCCAGGCGGCGCGCGCCGTCGCGTCGAGCAGCGCGATCAGCGCGGGCTCCGATCCGGGCGCGAGGAAGCGGCGCACGGTGTGGCGCGAGGCGAAGGAGGTCTCGTCCCACTTCGCCTCCCAGCCGAGCACCCGGGGGCGGTCGGATGGGAAGTCGACGAACAGCATCTCGGCCGGCGGCAGCACCTCGAGACCGCCAGGGCCCTCGAGCAGCGAGAGATTGAACTCGCGCCCGGGCAGCAGGTGCTCGACCAGCACCGGCTGGCGGAAGCGGTCCCGCAGAAAACGCGCTCGGCGGACCGCGGCGATCGGGTCGGAGGTGACGGCGCCGTCGTCGAGGCCGAGGGAGGCGTCCTCGAGGGCCGGCTTGAGGATCCACGGCGGCGGCACGGCTTCGAGCACTCGCGGATCTTCCGGGTCGAGCTCGCCGCCGGCGGCGACCGCCACCCCGACCTCGGCGAGACGGCGCCTCGTCGCGAGCTTGTCGGTGGTCAGCCGGATCGCGTTGGCCCCGGAGCCGGTGCAGGGCAGGCCGAGCCGAGTGAGAGCTTCGGCCGCCGTCACCTGGAAGACCGGTTCTCCCGGTGGCGACTCCACCAGGTTGACGATGGCGTCGGCAATCGCCGGGATTCCGTCAGGAGGCACGGCACGGCCGTCGACGGCCATTACCCGGTGCTCGATCTCGAGAGCCCTGAGACCGTCCACGACCCACGCCACCTGCGCCAGCACGTCCCGGGTCGACGGGTCGTCCGCCGAGGTTACCGGGTTGTGGGCGACGATCACGCGGCGCGGGCGCACAGTCCGCACCGGCC
>CAZKKP010000013.1:2252-22580 GCA_964553295.1 uncultured Thermoanaerobaculia bacterium
GGCGGCGCCGACGATGTGGCCGATCAGGTCGTCGTAGGCGACGCCGGCGAGGCGAGCCATGATCGGCAGGTCCGAGCGCACCGGGTGGAGGCCCGGCAGCGGGTTGACCTCGAGAAAGGCGAGCCGGCCGTCGGCGTCGGCGCGGAGGTCGACGCGGGCCACGTCCCGGCAGTCCAGCGCCCGGTACACCGCCACCGCGAGCGCGGCCGCCTCGAGCGCCAGGGGCTCGCCCTCGACCAGCCGGTAGTGCACCCGGTCGAGGTACTCGTCCTTGTTGAGGGCGGTGTAGGCCGCGACCTCGGACCGATCGGTCCAGCCGACCTCCATCACCGCCAGGGCGTGGGCGTCCGGCCCGTTGCCGAGAACCCCCACGGTGACCTCGCGGCCGGGCAGGAAGCGTTCGACGAGCAGCCCGTCCGGGAAGTCGGTGAGCAGGGCTGTGCAGCGTGCGACGAGGTCGTCGCCGGCCTCGACGATCGACCGGCCGGTGATGCCCTTGGAGCTCCCCTCGGCGACCGGCTTGACGAACAACGGTGGTGTCATGGGGAGGCCTGCGGCCTCGCCCGGGGTCCGTACCACCGCGAACTCCGGGGTCGGCAGGCCGGCGTCGCGGACCAGGCGCTTGGCCCACGCCTTGTCGAGGGTGACGCCGCAGGTGACCGGGTCGGAGAAGGCGTAGGCCTGGTCGAACATCTCGCAGAGGGCGGGCACCTGGGCCTCGCGACCTCGGCCCGACAGACCCTCGGCGATGCTGAGCACGAGGTCCCAGCGCTCGCCGAGGCCGAGCCTCCGTGCGAGGTTCCTGCCGCGACCGATGCGCTCGACGCGGTGGCCGAGCCGGCCCAGCGCCTGCTCGATCCCGCCGATCACGCCCTCGTCGTCGAACTCCATGACCTCCAGGAGCGAGTGCCCGGCCGCCAGGTACTCCTCCTTGCTGTCGTAGACCAGGGCGATGCCGTAACCCATGGCTCACCTCGCCTCGGGAGGGTCGACGTAGGTGTAGACCTGGCCGGCCCAGTTGCGCAGCTGCCAGCGACCCGGACCGCGTTCGACGACGGTCTCGGGCTGGAGCGGGATCTTGCCGCCGCCGCCGGGAGCGTCGACGACGTAGGTCGGCACCGCGTAACCGGTGGTGTGGCCGCGGAGCTGGGACATGATCTCGAGACCGCGGCCGATCGAGGTCCGAAGATGGCCGGTGCCGACCACCGGGTCGGCCTGGTAGAGGTAGTACGGGCGAACCCGCAGCCTCAGCAGGCCGTGGAAGAGCCGCTTGAGCACCGCGACGTCGTCGTTGACCCCGGCCAGCAGCACCGTCTGCGAGCCGAGGGGGATGCCGCCGTCGGCGAGCAGGTCGCAGGCTGCGGCGACCTCGGGGGTGAGCTCCGAGGGATGAGAGAAGTGGAGCGACAGCCACACCCGGTGTCGCCGGAGCACGGCTGCCAGGTCCGGGGTGATGCGCTGGGGCAGGAAGCACGGCACCCGCGAGCCGATGCGCAGCATCTCCAGGTGGGGGATCGCGCGCAGCTCAGCGAGCAGCCGGTCGAGACGGTCGTCCGACATCAGCAGGGGGTCGCCGCCGGACAGCAGCACGTCGCGCACCTCGGTGTGCTGGCGGAGGTAGTCGAGGATCGCCTCCATGCGCCGCGGCAGGGGGTCGAGCTCGCCCTGGCCGACCAGGCGCGAGCGGGTGCAGTAGCGGCAGTAGGAGGCGCAGGAGTCAACCGCGAGCAGCAGCACGCGGTCGGGGTAGCGGTGCACCAGGCCCTCGACGACCGAGGCGTGGTCCTCGCCGCAGGGATCCTCCATGTCGCCGTCGCTGACCACGAACTCCGAGGCGTCCGGCACTACCTGGCGACGAATCGGGTCGGCCGGGTCGTCGGGGTCGATCAGGGTGGCGTAGTGCGGGGTGATCGCGACCGAGAATCGTTCATTGGCGAGCTCGAGGCCGCGTTCCTCGGCCGGGCTCAGGCGCAGGTAGCGGCCGAGCTGGTCGGGTCGGATGAGGCGATGACGCATCTGCCACCGCCAGTCTGCCCAGCGCTCGGGGTCGTAGCTCTCCGCGAAGATCTCGCAGAGCCTTCCACGGCGGTCGTCGCCGAGCGACAACTCAGCTGCCGTGCCGGAGTGGTTCATTCTCGGTTACCTCCTCGAGAGTCAGAATGACGGTTCAGACAGACCTGTACCTGGCGTTCGGTAGAACTCGGCCCGCGCCGCCCGCGCGGCGCGCGCAACAGCCCGTCAGGGCGCGACTTCATGGTGTGTTTATCGCCTGATGGCGTTTCCGGCGGCGGGCGTGAGTTCGGCGATGGGCAGCGCGAGTCTCACGGGCCGGAGGCGGGTCGCGACGCAGACGAGATCGAGCCCGACGTCCGTCCGGCGGACGCCAGGGTCGGGAGGGAGGGCCCTACTGGGGGGCTCGTCGAGAAGAGCGTCACTCCTCACGAGCCTGAAAATATCTCCGTTTGGCCCAGTGTCAAGAGGGTCGGCGCGGATTTCTCGAGGGAACAGCCGGTGACCGCGAACGGCGAGTGGCCTGACGCTGCGCCGACGAGGTCAGCTCAGCCGCCGGGCGCGGACGACCATCCGGGCGTGCTCGGGGCGGAATCGGGTCCCCCGGTAGTCGCCCTCGACGGCCTCCACGTCGAAGCCGGCGCCGTACAGCGCCGACTCGATCTCGCAGCGCTCGACCTTCGCGAGCTCGAAGACCACCTCGAAGCGGTCGACGACCTCGCCGTCGGCGAAGCGGCGAACCCTGTACTCGTAGCGCACCCAGAAGGCGTTCCGCCCCGGCAGGGGCCGCTGCTCGACGACCTTCTCGACGACCTGGCCCGTGCCTGGCAGCACGAAGGTGCTGCTGGCAGCGCTCGGGCCGCACGACCTCGTCCGGGGTGCGGCCAGGTCGAACACCAGCGGCGCGCCCGGCTCGAGGGCCACGGCCAGGCGTTGAACGCACTGTCTCCGGTCGTCTGCGGTGGGCAGCAGGTTGAAGGTCGAGAAGGCCACGACGCAGGCCGAGAAGCGGCGGGGAAAGGCGAAGGAACGCATATCCTGGCGAGAGAAGCGGAGCCGGATGGCCACCTCCGGCGGCAGCGACCGTCTCCGACGGCGGGCGCGCCGGAGCATCGCCTCGGAGAGGTCGATCCCGGTGACCCGGTGGCCGGCCGTCGCGAGGGGGACCGCCACCCGGCCGGTGCCGCACCCGAGCTCGAGGACCGGGCCCCGAACACCCTCGTCGGCGAGGGTCCGCAGGTAGAAGTCGACGTCGGCGGTCATGCCGCCGTACTCGCCGTCGTAGACCCTGGCAGTGTCGCCGTAGCCGCTCACCGACCCTCCGCAGTCGCGGCGGCGATTCTGCACGCGTTCGAGAGCCGCCGCAAGGGGCCACGTGCCCGGGGTCCGGTTCACCGTGTACACCCTTACCTCGCTCGGAGACTCGACCCTGGCAGACGACACGGCGACCGCGGCGCCGAGCTCCTCCAACGCCATCCCGGCCTCGGCGACACGCTCGTCGCCTGCGCCCAACGGCGGATTCACATGGAGTGACGACCCGGTTCTGACGATGGCGCGGTCAGAAGGTGAAGCTGCCGCCGACGGAGAACAGGTAGACGTCCTTCGCGTCGCTGATGTCGAAGTACTCGACCTCGCCGCGGACGGCGAAGGACCGGATGCGGAACTGCAGCCCGAGACCGAAGACCGGGTCGACGCCGTCGGAGGACACCGCGTCGGAGAGATCGCCCGGGCTGGTCGACAGGTCGAGGTTCCAGGAGACCATCCCGACCTTGACGAAGACGTCGGCGACGCCCATGGGCAGCAGACCGACGGCGAAGAGGTCGAAGCCGTCGATGTCGGCGCGGTAGGTCGGGCTGGCGCCGCAGCATGCGTCCTCGTCGGTGGGGGCGCCCAGGTCGACGTAGCCGCCTTCGACCGCGAGGAAGTTGAGGAAGCGATAGCCCGCGAAGAGCTTGAATGCGGTGTCCTTCTCGTCGAAGCGGATGTCGCCGACCTCGCCGAGGTCGACGAAGGCCTGGCCGAGGCTGGCGCCGAGGTAGAAGCCGTTGTCGGCGGCCGAGACGGCGGGTGCGCACGAGACGACGACGGCGGCGATGAGCAGCGGCAGAATGAGAACTCGCATCGGATCCTCCTGGAGTCGGGATCGGGGCCAGGTGCGATTGTGCCCGAGACCTGGCCCGAAGTCACCACCTCGGGCGACATCGTCCTGGTCACACCGGCGGCCGCTGCTGGTATCGTAGTCACGACGGGCGGGCTGCCCGCGGGAACCCGCGAGCCGTCCTCGCGGCGCTGTGAGAGGGAGACATGGCGAAGAAGGAGCCCAGGCTCGAGTTCGAGGTGGACGACCTCGAAAACGACAACCAGCCCCGCCACCGTCAGCAACGTGTGGACCCCGACGAGCGGGACGACTGGAAGGAGTGGGTCGGCGAACGCCGGCAGCGCGGCCGCAAGGACCGCCGCGACGACGGACGTCGCCGTCGCGATCGCTGGGACGTTGAAGGCAGTCTCTGATGCAGTCGATCGTCGTCGTCACCCGCGAGGGTGACTGGCCGCTCGAGCTCGACGGCATCCGCCTGGTCACTGCGCGCGAGTACCTGACCTCTCGGGAGTTCAGCGAGCTGCGCCAGGCCAAGGTCTACAACCTGTGTCGGCACTACCGCTACCAGGCCTTCGGCTACTACGTGTCGCTGCTCGCCGAGGCCCGCGGCCACAAGCCCCTGCCGACGGTGCTGACGATGCAGGACCTGCGCTCGCCGGCGCTGGTCCGCATCGCCTCCTACGAGCTCGAGGACCAGTTGCACAAGAGCCTGGCCGCGGTGACGGAGCAGCGGTTCGTGCTCCACGTCTACTTCGGGCGGTGTCCCGACCGGCGCTTCGAACGCCTCTCGGGCGCCCTCTTCCGGCTGTTCACGGCGCCCTTCCTGCGGGCCAGCTTCGTCCACGGGGAGCGCTGGGAGCTGCACCACGTGTCGGCGATTCCGACCTCGGCGGTGCCCGCCGAGGACAAGGCCTTCGCCCTGGAGTCGGCGCAGTCGTTCTTCACCCGGCCGCCCCGGACCTCGAGGCCGCCACGGCCGTCACGGTTCGACCTGGCGATCCTCTACGACCCCAGCGACCCGGTGAAGCCCTCCGACCTGCGGGCCATCGAGAAGTTCGTCGCCGCCGCCGAGGCCCTCGACATCGAGGCCGAGGTCATCGGCCGCGAGGACGCCGGCCGGTTGCTCGAGTTCGACGCCCTGTTCATCCGCTCGACGACTTCGGTCAACCACTTCACCTATCGTTTCGCCCGCCGGGCCGAGGCGGAGGGTCTGGTGGTGATCGACGACCCGCTGTCGATCCTGCGCTGCACCAACAAGGTCTACCTCGCCGAGCTGATGGGCCGGCACGGCGTGCCCACCCCGCGCACCGTGATCGTCCATCGCGAGGACCGCGAGCGCCTCGCCGAGCTCGGCCTGCCCTGCGTGGTCAAGCAGCCCGACAGCTCGTCGTCCCTCGGGGTCTTCAAGGCCGAGACCCGGGAGGAGCTCGAGGGGCGCCTCGACCAGCTCTTCGAGATCTCGGACCTGGTCATCGGCCAGGAGTTCGTGCCCACCGCCTTCGACTGGCGGATCGGCGTCCTCGACCGCCGCCCGCTGTTTGCCGTGCGCTACTACATGGCGCCCCGGCACTGGCAGGTCATCCGTCACGACTCGAACTCGGCGCGAGGCAGGTACGGCCGCTGGGACGTGGTGCCCGTCGACGAGGTGCCGGCCGCCGGCCTGGCCGTCGCGGTGAAGGCCGCGGGGCTCATCGGCGACGGCCTCTACGGCGTCGACCTGAAGCAGCTCGGCGACCGCTGGGTGCTGATCGAGGTCAACGACAACCCCAACGTGGAGACCACGGTCGAGGACGGGGTGGCGAAGGACGGTCTCTACCTCGAGGTGATGCGCTCCTTCGTCCGCCGGCTGGAGGCGGTGACCGAGCGCCGGACGGGACGGGAGCCGCGTCAGACGCCCTGATTCGGGACGCGAACAAGGGCGCCGCGACCGATGACCACGACCGCCCGCTGTCCCGACCGGCCCCAGCGGGCCATGCGGTCCAGCTCCAGGTGCGCGATCGGCATGGCGATGCAGTCGGCGACGGTCTCGCCCTCGTCGACGTCGACCAGGGGGTCGTGGGCGTAGACGAAGCGGTCGTCGAAGCCGGTGACCACCAGCCAGTGGGGGAAGCGCTCGCGGTAGATCCGCGAGGACGAGATGAGCAGCAGCGGCACGGCGCCGGCCTCGACCCGGTCGAGCAGCTCTCTGAGCTCCAGGGTGCGACGCTCGAGGTGGACGCCGTTGGCCTCGAGCTGCCCGAGGTAGTCCTCCTCGACGATGCGCATGACCTCCTTCTTCTCGGGGCGGCGCACCGAGTCGACCAGGAAGGTGCCGCGGTCGTTGACGTAGACTTCGACGGTGAAGCCGCGTCGGTGAGCGGCCAGCGCCAGCCCGTAGGGACCGCAGCCGCCGTGGCCGGAGGTCATGTAGACCGAGGTCGACTCGCGCCACAGCCGGAACTCGAGACGGCGCTCGAAGGGAACCTCCGGGTCGAGCGCCCGCATCGCCATCATCAGGCAGGCCGGCCCGCAGGTGAACTCCGTGGTCTGCTGGTAGTAGGGCACCCTGACCTGGGTCAGGGCGAGGTGCGGCGCCAGTCGCTTCTCGTAGCGCAGCGCCGGCATGTGGTCCTCGTAGTAGTCCTCGACCTCGTCGAACTGACGGTAGCCGGCCCGCTCGAACAGCGCGATCGAGGCGCTGTTGTCGCGCCGGATCTCCGAGCGCATCGAGACGCAGCCGCGCTCCAGCGCGTCCGCCTCGGCCGCCTGGAGCAGGGCGCGGCCGACCCCCTTGCCGCGCTGGCACGAGTCGACCGCGATCGAGTACAGCCGGGCCAGCGCGGTCGCCCGGCTGAAAAGCGTGATCGCGTAGCCGCCGAGACGGCCGCCGTCGTCCCACAGCAGGGTGGTGGCGTGGGCCCGGGTCAGCAGGTGGCGGAAGCTGCGCCGGCTGATCCGGTCGCCGGAAAAGCTCCGGCGCTCGAGCTCGAGCAGGGCCTCGAGGTCGCCGACAGTGGCCTGACGGATCACGCCCTGATGGTACAGGAGGAGGCAGCTGGCAGCTATCAGCTATCAGCTATCAGCTATCAGCTATCAGCTATCAGCTATCAGCTATGGGGTCGGTGGGTTGAGGGGGTGGGTGGGGGAGCTGAGAACCCAACAGAAGAACGGCCCGGGCGGATGCCCGGGCCGGGGTTCACGAGTGGAGCGGTGAGCTCTAGAAGGACCAGCGGGCGCCGAGCTTGAGCTGCCAGCGGGAGCGCAGGTTGTCGAGCTGGAACATCGACGAGGTCTCCGGAGAGGTGACGATGTTGCGCAGCTCGTAGATCGGCTTGCCGGTGGCCTGGTCGACGCCCTGGTAGGAGAACGGGGTGACGGTGCCGAATCTCACGAATCTCACGTGGCCGGAGTCGCTGTCGAGCAGGTTGAGGAAGTTGAGGATGTCCAGCGTGAGCTCGAAGTTGGTGCCGGCGAAGAAGGGCATGCGCTGGCGGATGCCCAGGTCGAGGGTGGTCGTCCACGGCGCCCAGCTCTCGTTGCGCTCGGTGACGCGACCCTTGTACTTGTCCAGGCCGACCATCGAGATCCAGCTGTTGAGCTGCTCCCAGGTGCCGTTGGTGATGATCACGTCGTCCGGCCCCGAGGGAATGTAGGCGAGGTCGTTGGAGGTGAAGAAGTCCTGGTTGACCGAGGCCGAGTTGGAGAAGGCGTAGATCGCGGTGTAGGGCCGGCCCGACTGGTGGTTGTAGTAGGCGGAGACGACCGTCGACCACGGGCTCTCGCGGTTGAACTCGTAGCTCAGGGAGGCGGTGAAGCGGTGCGGGACCTCGAAGTCCGATGTGCCCGGGCGCGGGTTGTTCGGGTCGAAGGCCTCGTTGAACTGCCAGTTCGAGACCGCGCGGCTCGAGGTGCCGTCGGTCACCACCTGGGAGCGACCGTAGGTGTAGGCGACGAAGCCCCAGAGGCCGGCGCTGTAGGGTTTCTCGAGCTTGACGGTGACGTTGAGCTGCTCGTCGTCGTCGCTGTTGGTCAGGTAGTAGGCGCCACTGAAGTCGCGGGACACGGTCTCGTAGATCGGCCGGTCGTCGAAGGGCAGCACCTGGCCGGTCTGCCGGATGTTCAGGTTCTGGTAGAGGATGTCGGCCTCGCTGAAGCCGTACACCGCCTCAACCGAGCCGACCAGGTTCCACCAGGGCAGCAGCTGCTCGTAACCGAGGTTGAGGCGCCAGACCTGCGGGAACTTGAAGTCCGGGTCGATCAGGTTGACCTCCTGGGTGGAGGCGCCGCCGATGTCGGTCGGCTGGTTGAAGGGATCGGGGTTGAAGGGGATGGCGCCGCGGGCGCGGACGGTCAGGTACTCGATGCCGGTGCGGCCGTAGTTGTTCGAGATCCAGACGTAGGGCGTCCGGCCGGAGAACAGGCCGATGCCGCCGCGGAGCTGGCTCTCGCCCTTGCCGGTGAGGTCCCAGTTGAAGCCCACCCGGGGCGACCACAGGATGTTGCCGTCGGGGATCTCGGTGGTGTTGACGCCGTACAGGTCCTCGACCGCCGGGTTGTAGGTCGGGCTGTCGGGGAACAGCGGCAGGTCGACCCGGAGGCCGCCGACGATCGTCAGGTTGGGCTTCACCCGCCAGGTGTCGCCGGCGTAGAAGGACAGGTGCTGGACGTCGAACTCGTCGACGCCGTCGGCGCCGGGCGCCGGCACCGTGATGTCGTACTGGAAGGCGATGCCGTCGTAGAAGGCGTCGAGGTTGGCGAAGCGGTAGGCGCCGAAGCCTTCCTGGATGAACACGTTGCGGAAGCTGAACAGCTCGTTGTGGGTACCCAGTACGATCTCGTGGTCGCCGGCGAAGAAGGTGAAGTCGTTGGTGAACTCGATGATGTCCTGGTCGAGGGCATTGTGGGTGGAGAAGCGCTCCGGCCCGGCCGCCCAGGAGTTGCGGTCACCGTCGACGTCGTTGATCAGGATGTAGGGGAACGGCGGGAAGGTGCTGGCGCGGCGGTCCTTGATGGTCTGGTAGGTGACCCGCAGCTCGTTAAACATGTCGTCGCCGAACACCGAGTTCCACTGCAGTACCGACGAGTTGGTCTCGCTGGCCATGTTGTAGTTGTGGCTCGGGAACTGGTACTGGCCGCTGCTCGGCCGGATGATCAGGTTCTCGGCATCGACGTAGTTGTGGCGGAAGGTGAGGTTGTTTCGCTCGTCGAGGTTGAAGTCGACGCGGGCGAACAGCTTGTCGCTCGGGGTCTCGCGCGTTACCTGGCCGAGGCCGCCGATGTCGTAGTTGTACTGGGACTGGATGAACTGGCGGAACTGGTTGGCCTCGTCCACCCACTGGCCGTCCTGCCAGGGCACGCCGGCGACGCCGTCGATCGAGAAGCCCGTCGGGCGGTCCAGGGTCGAGCCCTCGAAGTTCAGGAAGAAGAAGGCTTTGTCCTGGACGATCGGGCCGCCGATGCGGAAGCCGTACTGGGTGTCCTCGAAGGTGCCGAGTTCGGGGAAGCTGTCCGGACCGTCGCCGACGAAGCTGTCGTCGCGGTAGAAGCCGTAGACCGAGCCGGCGAAGCGGTTCGAGCCGGAGCGGGTGATGGCGTTGATCGAGCCGCCGGTGAAGCCGCCCTGGCGGACGTCGAAGGACGACACCACGAGCTGCAGCTCGGCCACCGCGTCCAGCGACACCGGCACGGTCTCGGCCTGGCCGCCCGGTGTGCCGGTGGCGGCGAGGCCGAACAGGTCGTTGTTCACCGCGCCGTCGATCGAGATGTTGTTGTAGCGGTTGTTGCGGCCGGCGACGGTGATCACCGTGGCCTCGGCCTCGGAAGGGTTGGTGACGAACAGCGGGTTGGTCCGCGCGAAGTCTTCGAGGCCGCGGCCGATGGTCGGCAGGCTCTCCAGCGCGGCGGTGCCGACGTTGGAGGCGGCGCCCATGCGGTTGGCGCCGATCAGCGGGTTGGCCTCGCCGATGACGATCAGCTCGCCTGCCGCCGCCTCGAGCCTGAGCTCGAAGCTGAGCAGGGTCTGGTCGCCGAGGCGGACGTAGACGTTCTCGGCGGTCGCCGTCTGGAAGCCGGACAGCGAGGCTGAGACCGTGTAAGGACCGCCGACGCGGGCGTTCAGGATGGCGAAACGTCCGGCGGCGTCGGCGATGGTGGTGTAGCGGGTGCCCATGGTGGTGAGCACCGCGACCACCGTCGTCCCCGGCAGCGGGTCGCCGTTCGGATCGACCACCGTGCCCGCCAGGGCGCCGGTCGTGACGCCCTGGGCCGGCGCCAGGCTGGCCCAGAGCAGCAGACACACCGAGAAGCTCAGTATCCTCTTCATGACTCCTCCCATGCTCCAGTCATTACGCCGGTCACCCTAGCATCGACCGGCGGATTTTGCCACGTCCGGCGATGGAAAATCCGCGTGAAGACAGGCCCGGCCATCCCGCTCGCGACAGGCGGCACCGTGCCATGGGGTAGAATCCAACTGATGCCAGGAGGATAGGGAAATGGCGAGGGCAGCACAGTGTGCATGGCTGGTGGTTGCCGTGGTGGTCGCGGCCGTCAGCGCGGGCGCCCAGCAGCGCCTGAGCGACGTCGCGGGCGCCATCAAGCTCGAGAAGGCCGGCGACGGCGAGGTCATCGACGACCAGGCGGTGCGCCGCGGTGGGCGCCCGTCGGCCCTTCCCGGCGACCTGTACCACGATCGCCTCGCGTCCTGCGTGGAGCAGGGGCGGGCGTTCCGTGGTGTGCTCCGCGAGGCGGTGAGCGAGGACCTCTTCCTCGACCACGGCTGGCGCGAGCGGCTGGAGGAGGCGGCGGTCCAGCTCGAGGTCGCCCTGCGCAGCCTGCTGATTTCGCTGCCGCCGGACGACCTCGCCGAGCTGTGGTCCACCGCCTCGGAGGGGGCCGCCGGCCTGCAGCAGGCCCTGGCAACGACCCGGGCCGCCCTCGAGGAGGACTCGCCGCAGCTCTACTCTGAAGCCTTGCGCGGCATCGACCCACACCTCCAGACCATCGAGGCGGCGATGGCCGGAATGCGCCGCATCGGCCGCCAGCAGGGTGCGGCGGCGCCGCCGGGTGAGTTCGACCTGGTCGTCGCCGACGCGGTGATCGCCGCCCGCTGCGCCTCCTACGGCGAGCCCGGATCGTCGGGCCATGACAGCTGCGTCGCGCAGCAGCGCTCGGCACTGAGCGCGATCCAGAACCGCTTCACCTTCACCTACAACCTCGACGAGCCGACCTTCAACCGGATCCGCAACGAGTGTGCCCAGGAGTTCCCCGGCGACCTGTCGGCGCGGGACGCCTGCGAGCGCCGCCGCATGGACGCCGCCGGAAGAGCCGCCGCCGCGACCCCCTGAAAGCGGACCGCGTCACTGTCACTGCCGCTGTCACTGCCGCTGCTGGTCCTCACTGGCTGACGCGGCGTCGCCCTCAGGTCGGCGTGGGGCGAGCAGATCGGCGACCGCGTAGCGGAGATCGCGGTCGGGGATGAAGCGGGCGAGCTCCGGGTTGACCCGGCACACCCGGCCCAGGGCGACCAGGGCCTCGCTCCGGCGCCCCTGGGCGGCGAGGGCGAGCCCGAGCCCGAGCTCGGCCTCCTCGTGGGGCCACAGGCGCCTCGCCTGCCGGAAGGCGGCCTCGGCGCCGGCATGGTCGCGGTGCCCGAGCCGGGCGATGCCGAGCTTGCGCCACAGCCACGGAGCGGCACTGGGCAGGCGCTCGATGCGTTCCTCGATCTGCTGCTCGAGGACCGCCGCGTAGGCCGGGCGGGTGCGTTCCTCCAGACTCTCCAACCGCTCGAGCGCACCCTCGAGGCCGCCGCGCCAGCGGTCGACGGCGAGGCGCTGCAGCTGCCACACGGCGACCCCGGCGGCGAGCGCCGCCAGGACCAGGACCATGGTCCGGCGGGGCCAGCCGGCCGGCATCCCGACCAGGATGCGGGGCTCGTCGTGGATCAGGCGCGCCGCCGCGAGCGCCATCGGCAGCAGGCCGACTGCCAGGTGATGGGGATAGTGGAGCAACGCGAACGGCAGGCCGGCGGCGAACATCATCGGCGTCAGGGCGCCGTGGTCGCGGCGTCGACCCCAGACCACCAGGGCCATGGCGGCGGCCCACAGGACGCCCGGCACGCCGAGCTCGGCGACAAACTGGAGGGGGTCGCAGTGGGCCCAGCGGAAGTGGGTCGCCAGCTCTCCCCGGCCTCCGGTGGCCTCCCTGGCGGTCAGCCACGACAGGCGGGCAGGGTAGAAGTCGTGCGTGTAGCAGCCCGCGCCCACGCCGAGCAGCGGCCGCTGCCGGATCATCTCGGCGGCGGCGGTCCAGCCGTCGCTGCGGGCCGACAGCAGGCCGTACCAGTCGCCCCGGCGCAGCTGCGCGGCGGCGTCGTCGACCCGCCGGCCGACTCCCGCCGCAAGCGCGATCCCGAGCAGCAGCAGGGCGACCCCGGCGACGGTCGCGACCTGCCGCCGAGATCTCTGGTGGGCCAGCCAGGCGACGGCGATGCCGGCCAGGGCCGCGTATCCGGTCCAGGTCTGGGACAGCATGATGGCCGCGGCGAGCAGCGCCGGAAGCCCCCATCGACGGATCCCCCGCTCACCGGACAGCGCATCGAGGGTCAAAGGCAGCAGCAGGGCCGCCGCCATCGCCAGGTCGGCCGGGTTGCCGGTCAGACCGGACAGCCCCCGTCGACTGCCGGCGTCGCTCTCGGCAATTGGAAGCACCTCGAAGCCGGCGGTCTGCAGCGCCAGGACCACCGAAGAGACCGCCACGCCGGCGGTCGCCCACAGGGCCAGACGATGCCTCTCCGCCAGGGTCAGGGTGGCCAGCCAGAGGACGCCCACCGCCCAAATCGCGGTCGTCAGCGTCGTCTGGAGGGTGAAACCCGGGTTGCTGCTCCACAGCAGCGAGGCCGCCTGCAGCAGGGGCAGCGCGACCAGCAGCCGCGCGGCGCGGCCGAGAGGGAGGCGCAGCTCGCCTCGTCGCACGGCCAGCGCTGCCGCCACCGAGGCGCAGACCGCGAGGGCGCCGACCAGCAGGGCCTCCTTGGGGAGGCGGAAGGGGCTCGCCGAGCCGGGAAGCACCACGACCTGGACGAGCAGGAAGGCGACACCGAGCAGGGTGACGAGCAGCGGTGCGCTCGGCTTCGGCGCCGTCGTGACTCGTCTCTGCCTCGCCACCAGAAGCATGCTAGCAGAGCCTCGGGGCTCTCCTTGGTGGTGTGCCCGAGATGGAGTAGCATGTCGCCGCCGCGTCGCCGCGACGCCGACCCCGGGAGGAGAGAAACCCATGGCACTTGGACACCCGAAGGGCCTGTTTCCGCTGTTCTTCACCGAGATGTGGGAGCGACTCGCGTTCTACACGATGGTCGGCATCCTGCTGCTGTACGCCACCGACGTCGAGCGCGGCGGTCTCGGCCTCCCGGCCGCCCAGGGCAACGAGATCTACGGCCTTTACCTGGCCTTCGTGTACTTCACGCCCTTTCTCGGCGGCATGATCGCCGACCGGTTCCTGGGCTACCGGCGGGCGGTGCTGGTGGGTGGGCTGCTGATGGCCGGCGGCCTCTTCCTGATGGGCACCCCCGGCTTCCTGCCCTTCACTCTCGGTCTGGTCGGCCTCATCCTGGGCAACGGCTTCTTCAAGCCGAACATCTCGGTAATGGTCGGCAACCTGTACGAGCCGGGCGACCCCAAGCGCGACTCGGGCTTCAACATCTTCTACATGGGCATCAACATCGGCGCCTTCCTGGCGACCTTCTACATGGCGCCGATCATCCGCAACGAGTTCGGCTGGCTGTGGACCTTCCGCGCCGCCGGCATCGGCCTGCTGGTCTCGGTGGCGATTCTGCTCGCCATGTGGAAGGCGCTCGAGCGGGCCGACCGCACTCCCGAGCGCGATCCGGAGGACACCAGCTTCGCCGCTGTGTTCGGCAAGATCTTGCTGCCGGCCTTCATTGTCGGCGCCGCGGGCTACTTCCTCGCCAAGGCCTACCTGCCGCCGACGATCCCGCTCCGTCCCGCAGTGTGCGGTTTCATGGCCGGCATGATCCCGGTGATCGTCTTCTTCGTCCGACTCGGCATGACGGCCCGCCGCGAGGAGAAGGCGGGGCTGCTGTCGCTGCTGCCGATCTACGTCGCCGGCGGCGCCTTCTTCATGATCCTCCACCTCAACGGCTCGGCGATGACCCAGTGGGCTCGCGACGACACCGACCGCCAGGTGAAGGGCTCCAACGTCATCATCTCGACCCTGAACCCGTGGGCCGAGCAGGCGGCGCTGCCCAACTACTACCGCAACGCCGACGAGACGACGCCGCGCCCGGACCCCCGGAGCCTGATAGTGATCGACGACTTCCTGATGCCGGTCGAGATTCCGGTCGTGACCGAGGTCCAGGCGGCCGACGGTGAAGAGCCCTCGGCGCCCGCCGTCCGGGTTGTCGAGCCGCCGGCCTTCAGCCCCGACGCGGTCGCCCGGATGTTCGGCCAGCAGCGGATGGACGCCTCGGTCGTCGACTTCCTCGCCGAAGTGGTGCGCGACGACGTCTCGGTGCGGCGGTTCGCCGTGGGGGAGACGATACCTTCGGAGTGGGCCAGGCTCGCGGTGGCGACCTTCCCGGCGGGCACCGTGAGCGTCGTCAGCGGGGTCGACAGCCACGGCGCGCCCACCGTGACCGTCGAGGTTCCCGACGGTGTCAAGCCGGTCGGCTCGGTGGTCGTCCTGCGCGAGGTCGAAGGTCGCCAGATCGCCACCTTCCTCACCGACCGGACGACCTACGACGCCGTCTACGGGAGCTATCGCGAGCGCTTCGGCCGCGAGCCCGACAGATTGCAGCCCGGGGTCTTTCTGCCGGTCATCAACCCCGAGGTCTACCAGAGCTGGAACCCGATCTTCGTGATCGTGCTGACGCCGGTGGTGGTCGCCTTCTTCCAGTGGCGGGTGAGCCGCGGCAAGGGCATCCCGACCGCACACAAGCTGCTCTACGGCATGCTGCTGACTACCGGGGCGCTGCTCCTGATGGTCGTCGCCGGCCTGACGTCGAACCACGGCACCGTCAAGGTGTCGGGGATGTGGCTCGCAGCCTTCTACTGCGTCATCACCCTGGGTGAACTCTGCCTGTCGCCGATGGGGCTGTCGCTGGTCACCAAGCTCTCGCCCAGGAGGCTCGTCGGGCTGACCATGGGCGGCTGGTTCCTGGCCACCGCCTTCGGCAACAACCTGTCCGGCTTCTTCGGCGGCATCCAGGGGGCGATGTCCCCGGTGTCGTTCTTCTTGCTGCTCGCGGGTCTCGCAGGTCTGGTGGCACTGTTCCTCTTTGCCCTGCTGCCCAAGCTCGACGCCGCAATCCGCCAGTACGGCGCCTGACGCCTCGTTGAGAAGCGACAGGTGCGGTCCGATTCGCTGCGCGAATCGGAGGAGCTGCGGTCGTCAGAGCGCCAGCCACGCGTGGAGCTGGTCGCAGACCCAGGCGGGGTCGTCCAGGGGGAGGTCGTGGCCGGCCCACTGATGTTGGACGAGGTGAGCGGCGAGGCGCTCGGCGAGGCGCTCGCCGCAGGCCGGTGCGACCATGCGGTCGCCACGCGAGACCATCACCAGGGTCGGCACGGTCACGGCTCGTGGCGCCCGCCACCACAACGCCGCCCAGAGCTGGCGGACCACCAGGCGGTTGGAGATGGGGCGCTCCCGGAGCAGGGCAACCCGCTCGTCCAACAGTCGGTCGCGGCGGTTGCCCTCGACCCGCCGGGTGGTCAGCTCCAGCACCAGCTCCTCACGCCGGCGCAGCTCGCGGGCGATCGCGATCTTCAGGCCCAGGCCCAGGCACTGCCAGCGCAGCCGCAGCCAGGGTGCCGCGGTGGCCGCATCCGAGGGGTTGATCAGCGCGACCCTCGTGAGATCGTCGGGAAACCTACCCGCCCAGTCGACGGCGACCATGGCGCCCATGGAGATGCCGAGCAGCCCCCAGCTTGCGCTCGCGGCGTCGGGCTTTCTCGACCACTCGTGCCGCACCATGTCGGTGGTAGCCGCCAGCGACAGAGGCGCCGGGCGATCTCGAAGTGCGCCGATCCCCGGAAGGTCGAGACAGCCCACCGCGGGGGGTGCGAGGCCAAGCCGCAGGGAGAGCTGATCCGGCAGCTCGTGCCAGTGGGCGGCCTCGCGACCGAGTCCCCGCAGCAGCAGCCAGCGTTCGGGCGCTCGGCGGTCCGCCTGGGGGTGATGCGTTGCGGGCATGGTCGCTCCGAGCGCGTCGCTCCGCTCGCCCCAGCCTCAGCGCTCGAAGCGGTCGTCGGCGGTGGCGGCTCGTTGGCGGGCGGCCTCGAGCCAGCCGTAGCGGGCGTCGGGCCGATCGTCGAAGTCGTCGACAAAGGGTTTGAGGTCGAGCACCGGGGTGCCGTCGAGAAGGTCGACGTCCTCGATGTGCAGGGTGCGGTCTTCGACGCTGAGGAGCCGCACCACCGACAGGCCGATGGGGTTGGGCCGGCTCGGCGCCCGGGTGGCGAAGACGCCGCGCAGCTCGGTGTCGAGGTAGGGCACCACCCTCAGGCGCGGCGGCTTCGCCCGGTGGAGGTGGCAGAGCAGGATGACGTGGGAGAAGCCGTCGAGGTCGGCGAGACCCTCGGCGAACTCCGCGAAGATCTCCACCCGGGCGCGCGCGCCCTTCCCCCGCGACGGCTGGATCGGGGTCCCCTCGGACGAGGTGAACGGGCTGTGCACGACGCCGATCGGGCGGTAGACGATGTCCATGCCGCCATTCTGCCCCAGATGCCGGTCGATCACACTGGGTGGCAGAGGCAGCAGCGGGCTGCGGCCCGGCGGCTCCGGTCGAGTTCGAGCAGGGACCGCGCCTTGGCGAGGAGGAGGGCCGTGTCGGCCTGCTCCCGGGCGATGAGCATCGAGGCCGCGGCGGCAATGGTCTCGAGCGTGGGACGGGCGTGCTGCGGTACCTCGTCAAGCCGCCTGGAGGCGACATTGAGGCTGCCGATCACGCTCTCCTCCAGGAGAATCGGGACCACTGCCAGCGAGCGCAGACCCTCGCGACGCTCGGCGTCGCCCGGGATGGCCTGGACCTCCCGCCACCCGAGGTAGAGCGGTTGACCGCCCATCACGAGCCGGGTGTTGGCTCGCTCGGGTGGCAGACTGTTCACCGCCGCCACGAACTCCTCGGACAGACCGATCGTCGGCTCGAGCTGCAGGCCCCCCGGTCGTCGACCAGGTACAGACCGCCGCACTCCATGGTGGTGACCGTCAGCGCCGCCTCGAGGCACAACCGCAGGGTCTGATCGAGGTCGTGCGCCGTGGCCACGGCCTGGAAGAGGTCCCGCTGGGTCCGCAGCAGCCGCTCCGCGTCGGACCGCGACATGGTTGGTCCCGAGGTGCTTGGCGATGGCTTCATCCCGGTCAGCCTGTCCTCTCGAGGCTGGAACGCCAGCGTAGCACCCTCGCGGTGAGGGCCGCGGTTGATCAAGAATTGAGAGAACGTCTCTCTTATGATAGACTCAATCGTACGTGGACTGAAGTATCGACATCGAACGATCCTGTGATCCTTCGCGATCTGCGAGCAGTCCCGAGAGGAGAACCCCATGGAGAAGCTCGGCAACACTGTCGGCGATCTGGTGGGCCGCGATTTCCTCGCCGATGTCGAGGAGGGGCTGCGGCGGGCGCCGATGTCCGTGCGAGTCACGCCGTACGTCGTGAGCCTGGTCAACTGGGAGCGGCCCGGGGAGGATCCCCTCCGCCGTCAGTTCTTGCCCCTGGGCTCGACCGCCGAGCCCGATCACCCGCGGCTCACCCTGGACTCTCTGGGAGAGCAGCGGGACGCGCCGGTGCCGGGCCTGACTCACCGCTATCCCGACAAGGCGCTCTTCCTGGCTCTCGACACCTGTCCGGTGTACTGCCGATTCTGCACCCGCTCCTATGCGGTGGGGCTCGACACCGCGAGCGTCGACAAGGTCGCTCTGCGTCCTAACCCCGGCCGCTGGGAGCCGGCCTTCGAGTACCTGGCGAGCCACATCCACTCTTACGAGGTGTACGACCCGGAGACCGGGGTCTCGGTGTACGAGGCGCCCGGCGTCAAGCCGGGCGAGCGGTTTGTCTACGTCGACCCCCTCAGCCAGCTGCCGCCCGAGGGCCGGGCCCAGTGGGAAAGCGAGCACGGCCGCCACCGGCTCGTGCGCCGGGCTCTCGCGGCGGCCTGACCACCCGTCGAGGGCGGCGGCGAGGTCGGCGAGGGCTCGAGCACGGGCCAGTGTCTGAGAGCTCTTGGGTCCGCTGCACCTCAGGTGTCAGAGCAGCCCCCCGACGGCGCTCGACCAGCCGGCGAGGGTGCCGGACTCGAATCCGTCGGCAAGAATCTCCTCACCGGCGAGCAGCTCGGGTCGGGCGAGGAGGATGCCCGTCGTGCCGTCGGAGAAGTCGGCGAGGAACACCACCTCGCCGCGGTCGTTGAGGGCCGAGGAGCTGCCGACGTACAACGAGGTCGGGAACTCGCCGTCGGGGAGGTCGAGGTTGCTCAGGGTCTTCACCAGGCCGCTGGGCGCCAGCTGGAGGGTCTGGCCGACCCGGGCGAGCACCCGAAGCTCACCCGTGGTGTCGCGCAGCCACCAGGTGAGGAAGGGGCCGCCGGCCCCCGTCACCTGGCTGATGAAGAGCACCTGGCGGTGGCGGTTGACCACCGGCCCCCAGAGAAGCTCCCCGACAGTCTCGCCGGGAGACAGCGCTGGTGGGGTGTCGTCCTCGCGGGCGATCACCTGCAGCGTGCCGTCGAATTCACAGTAGAGGCCGTCGGGGCCGAGGGACATCTGGGCGAAGAAGCAGATGTCGTCGCCGCCGATCGAGGGTCGGCCGGCGGCCACGAAGGCGCCGTAGTCGGGCGCCGCCTGGCCCGGAATCGCGACGGCGTCCAGGGCCGTTCCGGCGCCCGAGACCCAGACTCCGACAGAGCTGACCGACAGGTACCCCTGCAGCGCCACGACGCCGCTCCGGTTGACGGCCCACGAGGCGACGTCGAGCAGCGTGCCGCCGCCCGGCATGGCGGTCCCGGTGCCGGCGACGAGCTGCGGCGACCCCCAGCTGGGGGCGCGGTACAGACCGGCGCTGCCGGCGGGGGTGAAGCCCCGGTACACCAGGTGCCCGGAGGGGCTGAGCATGAGACCGGAGAAGCCCTGAAAGGCGGCGCCGAGGCCTAAAGCAGGGTCGCCGGCCTTGACGTGGAGGGCGGTCGCCGAGGCCGGGCCGGACCAGATTCCCGAGGAGGTCGTGCCGGCCCGCAGCGGCCCGGAGAAGGCGACCGTGCCGTTCGGCAGCACCCGGTGGTCGCCGAAGGCCTGGTCGAACACGGCATCGGTGCCCGGGGCGGGCTCGCCCTCTCGGGCGACCAGCACCGAGCTGGCGGCGGTGCCCGCGAACATGCTCCGGATGGTGTCGTTGGCCGAGGTGACCCCGGACCCCGACAGCCACGCGGCGCCGAAGACTCGCACGGGCGCCGTCACCCCGCCGTTGGCCACTGCAACAGCGTTGGGGCAGGTGGCGGTCACCCCGGGGCCTGCGGGAGGATAGGGGTCGCCCTCCTGGCAGAGGATCTGGCGCCCGGGCTGGCCACCACGCCAGAGGGTGAGGTCGTTGCCCGAGCCGATCCCGGGTCCTGCCAGGAAGGCCTGGAAGACGACCTCTCCGGTGGAGATCACCGAGGGGCGGAGGAGGGTCGCGAAGGTGGTCTGCGGCAGAGCGTCGCCGCCCTTCCAGACCACCTCGTACACCGGGCCCGAAGCGAAGGTCGGGCAGGCCACGGCCACCGCCACCGCTGTGAGGACCGTCGTGGCTCGGCTCATGGTCAACTCCTCTCGTCGTACTGCGAGAGTATCTGAACCGGGAGGGCCGGACAACGCCGCCCGCGGCTGGGTTAGCGGCCGCGCAGCCGTTCCAGGCGGCGGTGGAGGCGCCAGGCGCGGGTCGACTCCATGTCACGGATGACGCTGCCGAGGCGCTCGATCTCGGCGTAGAGGCGGCCGAGGTGGGTCTCCTGGTCGGCGACCACGGTGCGGTGGCGCGCCAGCTCGGCGGTGAGCTCGGCGGTGTGGCCCTGGAGGCCCTCGAGGCGGGCGCCAAGGGCGGCGTGCTCGGCAATCCTGTGCTCGCGCTCGGCCCGCAGCGCCTCGCGCTCGCCGTTGGCACGATGGTAGGCGTCGCTGAGCACCAGGTGGTCGGCGCGCAGGCCGTCCAGCTCGCGGCGGGCAGCGACGGCGTCACGGCGGCTCGACGCCGCGGCCTCG
>CAZKKP010000014.1:0-3499 GCA_964553295.1 uncultured Thermoanaerobaculia bacterium
CGATCTTTGCCGCCGGGTTCGCGGGCGCCGCGGAGCGGCTGGAGATGCCGCCGCCGTCCATCACGAAGTCGGGCACGAAGACCTTCGCCTCCAGGGTGAGGCCGCTGTCGCCGAGGGCCGCGGCGCCGCCCAGGGGGACCTCGACCTCGAGCCCGTCGCCCCCCTCGGGATCGGCGATCTCGACCCGGATCGCCCGCCAGGCGCTTCGGACGGCGTCGTCGAGGGTGACCTCCCGGTTGAGGGCGCTGCCCATCATCCCGGTCATGCCGCCGTGCAGGTCGCTGCCGTGAGCCGCCACACCGCGGTGGAGCTCGTCGTCAGGCATCTCGGCCCGGGCGTCGTTCGCCGGCGCTTCGTGGGCCTCGTGCCCGGAGTGGCCGCCGCATCCGGCGAGGGTCAAGGCGGTCGCAGCAGCGAGCGCCAGGATCGGCAGTCGGTAGCTCATGGTCACCTCCGGCCGCGGATTCTACACCTTCGGCGACGACCGGCCCGGGCCGGTGGCGTCTCTGACCGACCGCCGGGAGCGATTCCGAGGTAGCATGCGGTGCTCCATACCGGTGCGCGACGCGAGCGGGGGGGATCCATGGGTGACGTTCACGAGCTGATCCGGCAGGTGATCTTCACCGCCAACGACCTGGTCTGGGGGTGGCCGTCCGCGCTGCCGCTGATCGTCGTGCTGCTGGTGGGCACCGGCCTGGTGACGACGCTGCGGCTCGGCTTCGTCCAGGTGCGCTTCCTGCGCCACTCGGTGCGGGTGATACGCGGCGACTTCGACCATCCCGAGGACGACGGCGATCTGTCCCACTTCCAGGCCCTGTCGACGGCGCTGTCGGCGACCGTGGGCATCGGCAACATCGCGGGGGTGGCCACCGCGATCCACTACGGCGGGCCCGGGGCCCTGTTCTGGATGTGGGTGACCGCGGTGTTCGGCATGGCGCTCAAGTACACCGAGTGCACGCTGGCGCAACGCTACCGCACCATCCTGCCCGGGGGCTCGGCGGCGGGTGGGCCGATGTACTCCATCGAGCGCGGCCTCGGCCCGCGCTGGAAGCCGTTGGCCGTGGCCTTCGCGGTGTGCGCGGTGATCTCGTCCTTCGGCTCGGGAAACGCGGTGCAGGCGTTCACGGTCGCCGACCAGTTCCGCCAGGACCTCGGCGTGCCCACCTGGCTCACCGGCCTGGTGACCGCCTCGCTGGTGGCGGCGGTGATCCTCGGCGGCATCCGCCGCATCGGCCGGGTGACCTCGCGGCTGGTGCCGGTAATGGCGTCGCTGTATGTCTTCGCCGCGGCGGTGGTGCTGCTGCTCAACGCCCGCGAGGTGCCGGGGACGCTGTGGCTGATCGTCAGCTCGGCCTTCGAGCCGGCCGCCCAGATTGGCGGTTTCGCCGGCGGCGGCTTCGTCTTCATGCTCACCTGGGGGGTCAAGCGCGGCCTCTTCTCCAACGAGTCGGGTCAGGGCTCGGCGCCCATCGCCCACGCCGCGGCGAAGACCGACGAGCCGGTGCGCGAGGGCATGGTCGCCCTGCTCGAGCCCTTCATCGACACCCTCGTGATCTGCACCATGACCGGGCTGGTGATCCTGCTCACCGGCGTCTGGCACGAGCGCCAGACCCAGGTGGTGCCGCTCGACGCCCAGTCGGCGGTGACGGTGATCGTCGACTCGGCCGAGGTGCTGCCCAACGGCGCCCTGCGCCCGGAGGACCTGGTCGTCGGCGCGGTCGAGGTGACCGACGGCCGCGCCACCGGGGTGCTCTTCGTGCGCAACCACGCTACGGTCGCCGACCCGGTCCTCTCCCTGGCGCCGTCGGGGCTCGCTCTCGCCGCCAGGGCGCCGTTCACCGGAACGGTGCTCCTGGACCCGGCGCGACCCGGGCTGGCGGCGTCGGCGGTGGCCACCTCGGCCGATGGGGGCCGGGCCGCCGGGACCCTCGTGCTCGAGGGGGGGATGCTGCAGAACGGCTCGCCTCTCACCGCCTGGGCCTTCCGGGAAGGGCTCGGCAGGCTCGCCGGCGGCCGCGGTCACCTCCTCGTCACCATCTCCGTCTTCCTCTTCGGGCTGTCGACGGCGATCAGCTGGTCCTACTACGGCGACCGCTCGATGTACTACCTGGTCGGAGCGCGCTGGGTGATGCCCTACCGCGTCGTCTTCTGCGTCGCCCACTTCTTCGGGGCGGTGTTCGCGCTCGAGCTGGTGTGGGGCTTCGGCGATGTCGCCCTCGGCCTGATGACCGTGCCCAACCTGCTCTCGATCCTGCTCATGACCCACCTCGTCGGGCGCTGGACCCGGGAGTACGTCGAGGGCGGCAAGCTCGAGCCGCACCGCTGACCGGGTGCGGGGTCGGTCTCACGGCCCCGGGGTCGCGGCCGGGCGGACGTCCTCGAAGCGAGTGTCGGCGAAGAAGGTGCGCTCGAGCAGCAGGATCTTGACCCGCCCCTCGCTGACCATGCGGCGCAGGTAGAGGGCGCCGTCCTGGCGGCCGTACTCGAGGCGCAGGGTGAGGGAGCGCAGCGGCCGCGGCGGCCGCAGCGCCTCCAGGCTCGCCCACAGCGGGTCCAGCGTGTCCGGATCCCAGGCGAGCTCGCCGCGGGACATGTTGGCGTCCTTGAGGTGCCCGGGGGCGGGCTCGAAGCTGACCCGGTGCTCGCCCTCGACGGTGCGCACGGGACCGACGCGGAAGCGCGCGGCGTCCTCGCCCACCGGCACCACCAGCTCCTCACCGTCGCGGTCACGCCCTCCGTCGGACGCCTCGAACTTCGGCCGGTGCTTCTCGGTCTGGTCCTCGCCGTCGACCATGAAGCGGATCAGCCGCCGGACCTCGTCGCCGCCCGGCGACACTGAGATCTCAGACTCGAAGGCCATCTCGCGGCGGTCGGCGCCGTCGGCCTTGGCCACCACCGACTCGACCAGCAGCCGATAGGCGCCGGTGAACACCTTCGGGTCGCCGGGGGTTACCGCCCCCTCCAGCCGCGCCGCTACCTCCGGCGGAATCTCGGCCGAGACCGGCACGGCGATCAGGACGACGACGGCGAGGGCGATCACGAGGCGAAGCAGCATGCAGGACCTCCGCGCGCACCATAGCAGGCAGTGCGTTCGATTTTCCAAAGGGGATGCCGGGTCCCGCTGCCGGATCGACGGACGCCGATCTGCACGAGCGCGCCAGCCCGAGCAGGGAAGGACCTTGAAGCAGCAGCGCTGACCGCAGGAAACGCAATCTCACGGCGCGCTCCTGAGTCGGGAATCGCGGGCGTCAGGTCTGGCAACGCGGGCAGAACGCGGTGGCGCGGCCGGCGAGGGTGACGTTGTGCAGAGTCGCTGTGCAGCGCGGGCAGGGGCGGCCGTCGCGACCGTAGACCTGGAGGCGGACGGCGAAGTAGCCGAAGTCCCCCTCCGGGGTGGCGAAGTCGCGGATGGTGGTACCACCCTGCTCGACCGCCTCGGCGAGCACATCGCAGACCGAGGCCGCGAGCCGGGCGAGACGGGCGCGGGAGATCCGCGCCG
>CAZKKP010000014.1:3509-22451 GCA_964553295.1 uncultured Thermoanaerobaculia bacterium
GGCCCGCCACAGCGCCTCGTCGGCGTAGATGTTGCCGATGCCGGCGACGATCCGCTGGTCGAGCAGCAGCGCCTTGACCGGCGCCCGGCGGCCGGCGAGCCGCGCCGGCAGGGCCTCCTCGAAGCCGGGGGCGAAGGGCTCGAGGCCGAGGCTGGCCAGGGCCGGGTCGGTCGCCTCCTCGCCCGGCTCGAGCCACACCGCCAGCCCGAAGCGGCGCGGGTCGACGAGGCGCAGCTCGCGACCGTCGTCGAGGCCGAGCACGAGGTGGGTGTGCGGCAGGCGGGGCGCCCCGGGGTCCTGCAGCATCAGCCGTCCCGACATGCCGAGGTGGACGAGCAGCGCCCCCGGCGGGGCGGTGTCCAGAATGAGGAACTTGCCCCGGCGCCGTGGCGTCTCGAGCCGCCGCCCGGGCAGCACCCGGCCCAGCGTCACGCCGTCGAGGGGCCGCCGCAGGTCGTGCCTGCCGACCTCGACGCGCTCGACCCGGCGCCCCTCGACGTGGCGCGCCAGGATCCGCCGCACCGTCTCCACCTCCGGCAGCTCGGGCATCCGGACCTCCCCCGCCTCAGGTCGGCACGCTATCATCTTCCCCGATTCGCGCAGCGGATCGGGTCTCGCGACCCGGTCCGGCAGAAGGGAGATCGCCATGGCCGAGGAGTTGACGGTCGACGGCTTGCGCGCCGCGATCCGGCGGGGCGGGGGGACGGGGGCGACCCCGGACGACGCCCGGTTCGAGATGCTCGGCCGGCGCTACGAGCGGGCGGTGCAGCAGCTGATCAAACAGATCCACCAGGTCGTGGCCCGGGTGCCGGAGCTCGAGGTGGTGCTCGAGGACGAGGTCGAGGAGTTCACCTCGCCGGCCTTTCCGGGCAAGACCATGGAGATCCACGACCAGCGGCTGCGCCTGACCTGCGGCGACGAGATGCTGCTTTTCGACCCGACCGCCAGGGCCCTGCTGTCGGCCCTCGGCCAGGTGGAGATCGAGTCGACCCGGCCGATTCCCTTCATGATCGAGCGGGTGCTCTACCTCATTCCCGACCGGGACGGCCGCAGCGCGCGCTGGGGCTACCGCTCGGCGGCCAACGTCGCCGGCCCCCTCGCCCCTTTCGGCGAGCAGGACCTGCTCCGTCTCCTCCACGCCGTATTCGCCGCCGACTGACGAAAGGCCGGCTTCCGCAATCCGGCGCCCCGGACCCGCAGCCGGGTCAGAGGCGGATCTCGAGTTCGATCGGGCAGTGGTCGGAGCCCATGACCTCGGGGTGGATGCGCGCCGCGACCACCCGCTCGAGGAGCTCGTCCGACACCCAGAAGTGGTCGATGCGCCAGCCGACATTGCGCGCCCGCACCCCGGGGCGGTTCGACCACCAGGTGTAGTGGCCGGCCTCGCCGGGATGCAGCCGCCGGAAGACATCGACGTAGCCGTGGTCGGCGAGGCGGCTGAGCCAGTCCCGCTCCTCGGGCAGGAAGCCGGTGTTCTTCTGGTTCGACCGCGGGTTGGCCAGGTCGATCTCCTGGTGGGCGGTGTTGAGGTCGCCGCAGATGACGACGCCGCGGCCGCGCGCCCGCTCCCGTTCCGCGTGCTGCAGCACGGCCTCGGAGAACTCGAGCTTGTAGGGGACCCGGGAGAGGTCGTTGCCGCCGTTGGGGAAGTAACCGGTGTAGAAGAGGAGGTCGCCGAGGTCCGCGATGACCAGACGGCCTTCCGAGTCGAAGCGCTCCTCGTCGAGGCCGCCGAGGGTGACGGCACGGGGCTCGACGCGGGTGAAAAGCGCCACTCCCGAGTAGCCGGGCCGTGCCGCCGGGTGGAAGTGAGTGTGGTAGCCCTCGGGCTCGCGGACCTCCAGGGCGAGCTGCCCGGGCTGGGCGCGGACCTCCTGCAGGCCGAGCACGTCGGGCCGGGCGGCGTCCAGCCACTCGAGAAAGCCCTTGCCGGCGCACGAGCGCAGGCCGTTGACGTTCCAGCTGAACAGGCGCAGGGTCTCGCCGGCCATCTGACCTCCCCGGAGGGCGCATTGTACCGGCGCCCGAGGGCTGCCGTCGGGTGCGGGGAGGCGCATAATGGGGCGCCGACCGGGGTGGCCTCCGCCCGGCCTGTGGGGCGGACGGCGGCCTTCCCGGGACATCTCGATCTTGGAAGGAGACGACCATGCCGGAGTTCCGCTACGCCGACCCGTTCCCCCATCAGGGAAGCGACCACACCCGCTACCGCCTGCTCACCTCGGAGCACGTCGAGACCGTCAAGGTCGACGGCCTCGAGCTGCTCAAGGTCGCGCCCGAGGCCTTGACCCTGCTCGCCCGCGAGGCCTTCCGCGAGATCTCCTTCTACTACCGCGCCGCCCACCTCGAGCAGGTGGCGGCGATCCTCACCGACCCCGAGGCCTCCGCCAACGACCGCGGCGTCGCCCTGGCGCTGCTGCGCAATGCGGCGATCTCCGCCGAGGGCCAGCTGCCGATGTGCCAGGACACCGGCACCGCGACCATCATCGGCAAGAAGGGCCAGTCCGTCCTCACCGGCGGCGGCGACGCCGAGCACCTGTCCCGCGGCGTCTACGAGACCTACGCCAAGGAGAACCTGCGCTACTCCCAGACCGTGCCGCTGACCATGTACGAGGAGAAGAACTCGGGCACCAACCTACCCGCCCAGATCGACCTCTACGCAACCGACGGCGAGGCCTACGAGTTCCTGTTCGTCGCCAAGGGCGGCGGCTCGGCCAACAAGATGGCCCTCTTCCAGGAGACCAAGGCGCTGCTGAACCCGGCCAGCCTCGAGAAGTTCATGGCCGAGAAGATGCGTACCCTGGGCACCGCCGCCTGTCCGCCCTACCACCTGGTGTTCGTCATCGGCGGCACCTCCGCCGAGGCCAATCTCAAGACCGTCAAGCTCGCCTCGACCGGCTATCTCGACCACCTGCCGACCGAGGGCAACGAGCTCGGTCAGGCCTTCCGCGACCTCGAGCTCGAGGCGAAGGCGCTGGAGATGGCGCGCGCCTCGGGCATCGGCGCCCAGTTCGGCGGCCGCCACTTCGCCCTCGACGTCCGCGTGATCCGGCTGCCCCGGCACGGCGCCTCCTGCCCGGTGGGCATGGGCATCTCCTGCTCCGCAGACCGCAACGCCAGGGCGCGCATCGACCGTGACGGCATCTGGCTCGAGGAGCTCGAGCACGACCCGATGCGGCTCATCCCCGAGCGCTACCGCACCGGCGGCCACCGCCACGGCGTGGCCATCGACCTCAACCGGCCGATGACCGAGATCCTCAAGGAGCTCTCGAGCCACCCGGTGTCGACGCCGCTGCTGCTGTCCGGCACCATCATCGTCGCCCGCGACATCGCCCACGCCAAGCTCAAGGAGCGCCTCGACCGCGGCGAGGGCCTGCCGCAGTACGTCAAGGACCACCCGATCTACTACGCCGGCCCGGCCAAGACCCCGGAAGGCATGCCGTCCGGCTCCTTCGGCCCGACCACCGCCGGCCGCATGGACTCCTACGTCGACCTCTTCCAGTCAGAGGGCGGCTCGATGGTGATGATCGCCAAGGGCAACCGCAGCCAGCAGGTCACTGACGCCTGCGCCAAGCACGGTGGCTTCTACCTCGGCTCCATCGGCGGCCCGGCGGCGCTGCTCGCCTCGGAGTCGATCCGCAAGGTCGAGCTCCTCGAGTACCCCGAGCTCGGCATGGAGGCGATCTACCGGATAGAGGTCGTCGACTTCCCGGCCTTCATCCTCGTCGACGACAAGGGCAACGACTTCTTCAAGCAGCTCCCGGTGGCGAAGTAGGCGCGGCCGCGCACGATTTTTGGGGGATCACCGAGAGTCGAGGGGAACGCCTGCGGTTCCAGGGGACGTCGCTGACCTCAGTGGTCCTCTCCATGAGTACGGTGACGTGCCGAGGACGCCGGGGCGCCCGCCTGCTGACGTTTCGCGACCGAGGCGTACCCTTGTCGAGGGAGCGAAACGGCAGCAGGCGGGATGCAACGGCGGCCGAATGCCATCGTGCTTATGGAGAGGACCACTTAGTTTCCGTCCCACGCACGGAAGTAACTGTGGCCGAGCCTGATGTTGAGCCCGGCGGTGTCCCCGCTGCCGGATGACCTTCGTGCTAGCATGAAGTTGATGGCGACACTGAACCTTGCTGACGATCTGATCGCCGTTCTGCCGGGTGGGCTTCCGGGCGCCGAGGAGCAGATCCGCGAGCTCGCGGTGCTGGAGCTGTACCGGCGACGAGTGATCTCGAGCGGCCGGGCGGCCGAGCTGGTCGGGATGGAGCGCGGCGAGTTCATCCGCTATGCGAGCCGGCTGGGGATCCCGTACCTCGATCTCGACGAGATCGAGCTGACGCGGGAGATCCAAGGCGCCGCCACGTTGTGAGCAGACTCGCACCTGTGGTCTCGGACGCGAGCCCTCTCATCGCTCTGGAGCGTGTGGCCCGGCTCGGCCTGGTTCAGGATCTCTTCGCAAGGGAACGCGTGCCAGAAGGTCAAACAAAGCCGACGATGTTGGAGAAACGGCTTCGCTAGCCCGAGTTTACCGCGTGTTTTTCGGAACATGCTGATTCCGCGATGGTAATGCTCGGAATTTGTATGACCTAGACGTGGGCGGTGGTGAAGCGATCCAAGCGCAGCGCGTCGAAGACCTGACGCTGCTGTGGTGACATGCGGCTGAGAGCGAAGCTGATAGCCGGCGCGGCGCCGCCGGCCGCGGGAGTGGCGATGATGACTTCCCGGATTCCGCCGAGGAGATGGGTCATGCGCCTGAACGAGCAGTCGATGCCGTGCCGGTGAAGCTCGCGTTGGAGGAGGCTGAGGAGCATCAGGGCTACGACGCAGGTGAGGACGTGGACTCGGATCTTCTGATCGGTCCAGTGGTGTTGAGGTCGGAGGGCGATGCAGTGGGGGTCCTTCATGCCGCGGAAGGCGGCTTCGATGTGGTGCTGGGCGCGATAGGCGCGGACGATCTCAGCGTCGGTCCAGTCGTCGTTGTCGGTGAAGAGGACGGTCTTGCCAAGGAGGTCGTCCTGTAGCTTCTGCCAGGCTTCCTGGTCGAGGCGGTAATTGACGTCTGGAAGTCCTTCACGCTCGTTGACCTGGACCTGGAAGAGATGCCGCATGTGCTGGGCGCTGAGCCAGCTGTTGACCTTCTTTTTCACCGCCTCGACGGTGGGCTTGCGTCCTCGTGGGGGGCGATCTCTCGCCGCCTGGAGGCTGGCGACAAGCTCGCGAAGCCACTGCTGGCGCTTTCCGATCTCACGCAGGAGGGTCTGAGACTGAGCGACGTGTAAGTTCTCGTTGAAGACGACGAGGACCGTGCGTTGCTGTCCGAAGACCGTCTTGTTCACCCTCACCGAGGAGGCGCCGGGTAGCCCCTGGTCAGCGAGCGAGACAAACCGTTCTCGCCCGATGGCGAGAAGATCCTGATGTTGGGTGGGGACCAGGGATCCGACGAAGTGAAACGGAGCGCTCTTGACCGCGTCGAGGTTGTCCTGGGAGTTGTTGCCCTTGTCGAAGACGAGAGTGACGTGCTCCGCCCCGTCGGTCAGGAGTTGGCAGCGTTTGACCAGCCTCTCGGTGAGGCTGGCGAAGCTGCTCGCGTCGTTGCGGTTGCCGGCATAGGTCTCGTGGAAGAGCGGCACGTGGAAGTCGGCTGTCACGAGCATGGCGAGACCGACTATCCGTAGGGCAGCGCGACCCTCCTTGCTCTTCCCGCGCTTGGCCAGCGTGCTGTGGTCGTTGAAGGAGTCGATGAAGGTGAAGAAGTTGGTCGCGTCGAACAGCAACCGGCTCAGGTCCAGGTTGAACTCCCCCACGACGCGAGCAGTGAGGTCCGCTTCAATCGCCGCGATCGCCTCCTCGGACACCCGGTTCATGTTGTCCCAATAGCGTTGGCTGCTGAGCTGCTTGGGGGCCACGTCGATCAGCCGACGCAGTGCGGTGTCCTGAAACCACTCGGCCATCCCAGCCTTGCTGCAGGGTTCCAGGCACCGGTTGATCGCCGCGATGAGCAAGTATGTGCCGACCGATGGCCCGCCACCTCGCTTGGGCACATGGCGGTCGATGATCCCGGCGAGATCCAGCCGTCCGCATAGGTCATACAAGGCAGCGACAGCACCCAACTCGACGGTCCAACCCTCGCCACCGGCGGTGGCCGCTGGGACCACGGCCTTTCGCTGCATGACTGCAGCGACGATGTCATCGAAGCGGCCCAGGTACTTCTGCCACACGATCTTCGGCCGACCGTTGACGCGCTTGCACTCGCGGGCGTAGTAGTAGGTGTTGCCGTTGACCGTCTTCTTCGTGATGCTGGCCATGTATTAGGTCATACACGAACTCAACACACGTTGTCAAGCTGCTTATTCCCATGATTTTCGCTATTCAAATGTATTGATCACTATTCGGTCATACATCTGCAGTCCCAAGGCCAAGCCCAGGCGCGTCGCAGGAAGTCCAGCCAATCAATCATTCTGTTGGGTTTGTTCCGACCAGAGGCGAACCAGGTCCGGGCCGCCCGGCTACCGTCAGCCCTGAGCGCGGTAAACTCGGGCTAGAGTAGTTTTCAGGGCTATCACAGCGGGGTCTGGTGACATCGTCGGGAATGTCTGACCTGGCACAGGTACAGGTACCGCCACCTGGTCGCCGTGGCTCATCCACACCGGCTGGACCTCCGGCGTCGCGGCGAAGAGCAGGCTCGGGTCGGTCACCTCCAGGTCGGCGAGGCCGTACTCCCGTCGGTCCGAGCCGCGGACCGCACCGCCCAGGCCCTGGGCCATGAGCTGCATGCCGTAGCAGATTCCGAGCAGCGGCACTCCGAGCTCGAAGACCGTCGGGTCCACCCGGAGGGCGCCCGCGTCGTAGACGCTGGCCGGACCACCCGAGAGGACCACCGCCACCGGCCGGTGGGCGCGGATCGACGCGCCGTCGAGATCGCCCCGTACGACCAGGGTCTTCACCCCAAGCTCGCGCAGCCGCCGCGCGATCAGCTGGGTGTACTGCGAGCCGTAGTCGAGGATGAGGATCGTCTCGTGCTGCATGGCGACTCCGTCGACGGGCTAGGATAGCAGAGCAACCGAGACCGGCGGATCCCGCCGGGCGAGCGGGCTGTCAGGCCGGTGAAGGAGGCGCGGCGCCGCGCAGCAGCGAGCGCAGCGCCTCTTTGTCGACGGACTTGGACAGGGCCTCGTCGATGTCGATGACACCCGTTTTCACGAGCTCCGCCAGGGAGTCGTTGAGGGTCCGCATGCCGATCTTGCGCGAGGTCTGCATCACCGAGGCGAGCTGGTAGCTCTTGGCCTCGCGGATCAGGTTGGACACCGCGTGCACGCCGAGCAGGACCTCGTAGGCGGCGACCCTGCCCCCCTCCCGACGGCGACACAGCACCTGGGCGATCACCCCTTTGAGGCAGTCCGCCATCATCATCCGAACCTGCTCCTGCCGGTCGGCCGGAAACTGGTCGATGATCCGGTCGACGGTCGAGATGGCCGTCGTCGTGTGCAGAGTTCCGAGCACGAGGTGACCGGTCTCGGCGGTCTCGATGGCGATGGCGATGGTCTCCAGGTCGCGCATCTCGCCGACCAGGATGACGTCGGGGTCCTCGCGCAGCGCCGCCCGCAGCGCGCGCTTGAACGACGTCGTGTCGGAGTAGACCTCCCGCTGGTTGACCAGGCAGCGCTTGTTCTGGTGGACGAACTCGACCGGGTCCTCGATCGTGATGACGTGATCGGACCGGTTCTCGTTGAGATAGTCGATCATCGCCGCCAGCGTCGTCGACTTCCCGGAGCCGGTCGGTCCGGTGACCACGACCAGCCCCTTGGAGAGCATGCACAGGTCGCGCACGCAGTCGGGAACGCCAAGCTGCTCCATCGACAGGATCTCGGTCGGAATCTGCCGGAAGACCACCCCCACGCCCTTGCGGTCGCGGAACATGTTGACCCGGAACCGCGCGAGGCCGTCGATCTGGTAGGCAAAGTCGGTGTCGTTGCAGTCCCTGAACTCGCCGCGGTTCTTGGCCGGGGCGACGTCGTCGCAGAGCATCTGGATGAGGTCCGATCCGAGGGGCTCGCGCACTCCCGGCAGGGCCATCATCTCGCCGTGGAGCCGAATGTGCGGCACGACGCCGGAGGACAGGTGGAGGTCCGAAGCGCCGAGCGCCACGATCTCCCGGAGCAGGCGGTCGACCGGCCGGTCGGCCGCCCCGATCTCCGTCGGCTTCTTCGCCGCGCCTCGGGCGGGTGGCGCCTTCCTCCCGGGTCGCTGAGCTTCCTTCGCGGGCGGCGACTGCCCGGTCAGGTCGATCTCCAGGCTGACCTGGTCGAGAACCTGGCGGGCGGTTACCCGCACCGGCCGGCCGCTGCGCTCGATCTTCAGGACGGCTGTCCCCGAAAGCCCGAGGGCGCGCTCGGCGGCCTGGTCGGAGACGGTCTGCCACCATTCGAGCAGTGCGGCCCCGTCAAGCGAGACGCCGCCGGCCTTCAGGCGCTCTCCGCCGCGGACCATGATCGCGGGCTGTCCGGATCTGAGCTCGAGGCGCTCACCACCCTGCTGGAAGGCGGCGCCGAGCAGCCGTTCGACAAGGTCGACCGAGCTCATGGCGAGAGAGTATCCGGTTCTCCACAGCATGAACAGCCTCGACTGGATCCCGACTCAAGCGTCTCGCTCAGCAGTCGGCGACCGGGCCCGAGTTGACGGTCCACGGGTGCGGGACTAGGATGCGCTTTGTGAAAAGAAACACATGGGGGCGCCGCCCATGGCCAACCAGTTTCTGCCTGTCCTGATCACCCTCGCCGTCGCCCTCCTCACCGGTAGTGCCCTGCTGGGGCTCGCGGCTCTCGTCGGGCAGCGCTCACGGCACCGCACCGCGGCCAAGCTCGAGACCTACGAGTCCGGCGTGCCGCTGCTCGACGTCGCCGAGAAGCGGATCTCGGTCAAGTTCTACGTCGTCGCCCTGGTGTTCGTGGTGCTCGACGTGGAGGTGGCCTTTCTCTACCCCTGGGCAGTGACCTACCGGGACATGATCCGAGAGACCGGGTCCGCGATGGTGCTCTGGGACATGCTCGCCTTCATCGCGCTGCTCGTCATGGCCTACGCCTACCTGTGGCGCAAGGGGGTCTTCGACTGGGGGCGGCGGACCCGGGTCGCGGAGCGCGCCGGGCAGGGAGGTTCGGCATGATCGAGGTGGTCACTCCGCCGCGGACGGTGGCGTCGCCCGAGGAGCTCGAGCATGTCGACGTCGACGACGAGCTTCGCCGCCAGGTCGACGAGGTGCTCCAACGTTACCCGACGCGCCAGGCGGCCCTGCTGCCCGTGCTCTGGCTCTGCCAGGAGCGCTGGGGCTGGATCTCCGGCGGCATCGTTCGGGCAGTCGGCGAGCTGCTCGGCCTCACGCCGGCGTACGTCGAAGGGGTCCTGACCTTCTACACCATGTACCAGCGGCGGCCGACCGGGCGCTACCTGCTGCAGGTCTGCACCACCCTGTCATGTCAGCTGTGCGGGACCTCAGGGCTCGTCGAGCACCTGCGCTCGAAGCTCGGCGTCGACTTCGGCGAGACCACCGCCGACGGCCGCTTCACCCTGCTCGACGTGCAGTGCCTCGGTGCCTGCGGGCAGGCCCCGGTCATCCAGGTGAACGACGACTACCACACCGACCTGACCGTCGAGTCGCTCGACGAGCTGCTCGACGGTCTCTCCTAGGGGCGGGCCGATCATGGAACCGATTCTGCTCCGGGCGCGCGGTCACGAGAACTCACGGTCGATCACCACCTATCTCAGGCTCGGCGGCTACTCGGCGCTCAAGAAGGCGTTGATCATGTCGCCGGCCGACGTGACTGCGGAGGTCAAGAGTTCCGGTCTGCGGGGTCGCGGCGGCGCCGGCTTCCCGACCGGCGTCAAGTGGGGCTTCGTTCCCAGGGGCGCCGAGACACCGAAGTACCTGATCTGCAACGCCGACGAGTCCGAGCCGGGGACCTTCAAGGACCGCGAGATCATCCACGTCGACCCGCACATGCTGATCGAGGGCATGATCATCTCGGCCTACGCGATCGGCGCCAACGCCGCCTACATCTACATCCGCGGCGAGTTCGCCGCCGAGGCGAAGATGCTGCAGCAGGCGATCGACGAGGCGTACCGCAAGAAGTACCTGGGTCGCAACATTCTCAAGACCGGCTTCGACCTCGACATCCACGTCCACCGAGGCGCCGGCGCCTACATCTGCGGTGAGGAGACGGCACTCATCGAGTCGATCGAGGGCAAGCGCGGCCAACCGCGTCTCAAGCCTCCCTTCCCCGCGGTCGTCGGCGTCTTCGGCTGTCCCACGGTGGTCAACAATGTCGAAACCCTGGCCTGCGTGCCCCACATCGTCGAACGCGGTGCCGCCTGGTACGCGGGTATCGGCAGCGGCCGCAGCACCGGCCCGAAGCTCTTCTGCGTCTCCGGCCACGTCAACCGGCCTGGGGTGTACGAGCTGCCGCTCGGTGTGACCTTCCGCGAGATCATCGACGCGCACTGCGGCGGAATGCGCGGCGGCCGTGCGCTCAAGGCCTTCATCCCAGGCGGCTCGTCGGCGCCGGTGCTGCCTGCCTCGAAGGTCGACACTGCGTCGACCTTCGAGGCGGTGGCCGAGGCCGGCTCGATGCTCGGCTCCGGCGGCCTCATCGTCATGGACGAGACCGTCGACATGGTGTGGGCCCTGGAGAACCTGCTCACCTTCTACTCGCACGAGAGCTGCGGCCAGTGCACCCCCTGCCGCGAGGGCTCGGACTGGGCCCTCGACGTGGTGCGCCGGATCCGCCGCGGCCACGGTCGCCGCGAGGATCTCGACACCCTCCGCCGGATCGCCAGGTTCGCCAGCCAGGGGATGACGATCTGTCCCCTCGGCGATGCCTTCTGCGGGCCGATCGACAGCTTCCTCAACCACTTCGGACACGAGTTCGAGGCCGCCGTCGAGCGCGCCCGACCACTCGAGCCGAAGAAGAAGCCGGTGCTGCCGGTCCGCTCGGGCCGCGGCGCCTACGGAATCTAGGAGTCCGGTGATGGTGACGGTCTCAATCGACGGGCGCTCGACCGAGGTCGCTGAAGGCACCAATCTCATCGAGGCCGCCCGCACCCTGGGCATAGAGATCCCGACCTACTGCTACCACCCCAGCCTGTCGGTGGTCGGGCAGTGCCGCATCTGCTTCGTCGAGGTCGAGAAGGCGCCGCGCTTGCTCACCGCCTGCTCCACCGTCGCCACCGAAGGCATGGTGGTGTGGACCGCCAGCGAGCGGGTGCGCGAAGCGCGCGCGGCGGTGATGGAGTTCCTGCTCGAAAACCACCCCCTCGACTGCCCGGTGTGCGACCAGGCCGGCGAGTGCTCCCTCCAGGACTACTCGGTAGAGCACGGTGCGGACACCACCCGCATGGTCGACGAGCGGCGGACCTTCCCCGGCCTCGAGCGCCGTCTCATCGGGCCCCACGTGGTGCAGAACCAGAACCGTTGCATCCACTGCACCCGCTGCATCCGCTTCACCCGGGAGATCTCCGAGACCGGCGACCTGACCATGAAGTCGCGCGGCAACCACTCGTACATCGACACCTTCGACGGCAGTCCGCTGGACAATCCCTGGTCCGCCTGCGTTGCCGACGTCTGCCCGGTCGGCGCCCTGACGGTCCGGGAGTTCCGCTTCAGGGCCCGGGTCTGGCACCTCGAGGAGACCCGGACCCTGTGCCCGGGCTGCAGCATCGGCTGCAACGTCACCCTCGGCCATCACAAGGGCGTGGTCCACCGCTTCGTGCCGCGCGAGAACCGGGAGGTCAACGGCTGGTGGATGTGCGACCACGGCCGCCTGCTGGCGCAAGGGCTCAACCGACGGGATCTCGAGCGCCCCGCGAGAAGGAGCGCCGAGGGAGTGTCGGAGATCACCTGGGGCGTGGCGATCGACGATCTCGCGCACATGGTGGCGGCGCCCGGTCTCAGGGTCGTGGTCTCGGCCGAGCTGTCGAACGAGGCCCTGCTGCTGGTCAAGCGGATCCTCGTCGAGCACGCCGGCGCCGCCGTCGTGGTGCCCCGCGAGGTGGGTGACGAGCGTCGGGTCAAGAACGGTCGGGGTGAGTGGATCCGCCGCGCCGACGCCCATCCGAACTCGACCGGCGCTCGTCTGGTCGGCCTCGAGGTCGTGGATGGTGACCGGCTCCGCTCGTTCGTCGAGCAGGCAGGCGGCCCTGTCCTCCTGCTCGAGGGCGAGACCCACCCGTGGCTGGCGGGAGAAGGGGTGGCGGCCACCCTGGCCGCGCGCGAGGTCGCGCTCGTCGGGCGGTTGGAGAGCGCGGTCCGACGCTCGGCAGCCCTGATCCTCCCTGCGGCCTCATGGGCCGAGACCGAGGGCACCTACACCTCGTCGACCGGCCGGGTGCAGCTCGCGCGGAGGGCCTTCCCGCCGCACGCCGAGGCGTTGCCGACCTGGCAGATCCTGCACCGGCTCGGTCAACGGCTCGGGCTGGTCGCGGCCGGCGAAACCTCGGCGGCACAGCTCTTCGAGGAGCTCGCCGCCGAGGTGCCCGCATTCGCCGGCATGACCGTGGCGCGGCTCGCGACCGCACCCGGTCTTCCGCTGCTCGAGGAGGTGGCGAATGTGGGCTGACGTCGCGGTGATCACCATCAAGCTGGCCGGCGTGCTGGGCGTCCTGCTGACCACTGTGCCGATCATGGTCTGGGTCGAGCGCCGCGGCTCGGCACTGATCCAGGACCGGCTCGGACCCAACCGCGTCGGCCCCTTCGGTCTGCTCCAGCCGGTGGTCGACGCCGTCAAGCTGATCACCAAGGAGAACCTGGTACCGGCCGGAGTCAACCGATTCCTCTACGTGCTCGCGCCGGTGATCGCCCTCACCGTCGCCCTGAGCACGTTCATCGCGATTCCCTTCGGGTACGACGACGGCCTCGAGCTCTTCGGTCACGCGGTCAACGGCTTCATCGTCGCCCCCGACCTCAACATCGGCATCCTCTACATCCTCGCGATCGCCTCGCTGGGGGTGTACTCGATCGTCCTCGCCGGCTGGGCGTCGAACAACAAGTACTCCCTGTACGGCGGCATCCGCGCCTCGGCGCAGGCGATCTCCTACGAGCTCGCCATGACCGTGTCGGTGGTCGGCGTTCTCATGTCCGCCGGATCGCTGCACCTGTCCGACGTCGTGGCGGCCCAGAGCGGAACCTGGCTCGGGGTGCTGCCGCGGTGGAACGTCTTCCCTCAGATGATCGGGGCGATCACCTTCATGGTCGCGGCCTTCGCCGAGACCAACCGCCTCCCCTTCGACCTTCCCGAGGCCGAGGCCGAGCTCGTTGCCGGGTACCACACCGAGTACTCGTCGATGAAGTTCGCCGCCTTCTTCATGAGCGAGTACGTGCACATGACGACCTCGGCGGCGCTGATCACGGTGCTCTTCTTCGGCGGCTGGGAGCTGCCCTTCATCGGCGTGCCCTTTTCCGGCTGGGCCGCCGGTCTGTTCTCGGTCGGCGTCTTCGCCGCCAAGGTAGCGTTTTTCCTCTGGTTCTTCGTCTGGGTCCGCTGGACCCTGCCGAGGTTCCGCTTCGACCAGCTGATGGCACTGGGCTGGAAGGTCATGGTGCCGCTGTCGGTGCTCAACTTCCTGTGGGTCGGCGCGGCGATCGCGCTCGGCCTGGTGTGAGGGGGGTCGACGTGGTGGCGATCGTGTTCCTCGTCGCGGCGGCGGTCGCGGTAGTCTTCGCCCTGACCGCGGTGGCCCATCGCAGCCCGGTCGTCAACGTCCTGTCCCTGGTCATGCTGTTCTTCGCCATGGCGGCGATCTTCGCGCTGCTCGGCATGGACTTCCTGGCCGCGGTGCAGGTGATCGTGTACTCCGGCGCGGTGCTCGTGCTGTTCCTGTTCGTCATCATGCTGCTCAACCTCCGCCAGGTCGAACGGCTGGGCAGCGGCCGACCAATCCAGGCGGTGCTCGGCGCCGTGACCGCCGTCGCCCTCGGCGGCCTGGTCGTCTTCGCCGCCTCGCAGCTGGCGCCGGATCTCGGGACGGTGGTGCCGGGGGCCGAGACCGGCACGGCGGCCGCCATCGGCCGCGCCCTGGTCGGCAGCCATCTGCTCGCCTTCGAGATGATCACCTTGTTGCTGGTCGCGGCTATCGTGGGAGCGGTCTACCTCACCAGGAGGGAGGCGCGATGACACCGCCCGAGCTCATCCCGATTCCCTACACCTGGGTGCTCGCACTGTCGGCGGTGCTCTTCGGCATCGGCGCCCTCGGCGTGCTCCTGCGCCGCAACGGCATCGCCATCTTCCTCTCCCTCGAGGTGATGCTGAACTCGGCCAACCTCGCCTTCGCTGCCTTCGCGCTCCGTCTGGCCGCCGTGGACGGCGGCGCCGAGGCCGCCCTGGCGGGCCAGGTCTTCGTGTTCTTCGTGATCGGCGTTGCGGCGGCTGAGGCCGCGGTGGGCCTCGCCCTGTTCATCGCCCTGCACCGTCTCAAGCAGACCATCGACCTCGACCGCGTCAACATCCTCAGGTGGTAGGAGGCACGATGCTCGGCTCGCTCTGGTTGGTCCCCATCGTGTGCCTCGCCGGCGCCCTCGCCAACCTCGGTCTCGGCGTGGCCGGGGCGCGCAAGCCGCTGGTGACGGTGGTCGGCGTCGGCTCGGTCGGCGCCGCGACGGTCCTCGCCTACATCGCTCTCTGGCAGTACCTGCAACAGGGCCAAGGGGCTCTGGTCGAGAGCTACTTCACCTGGATCGCCGCCGGCGACATCGTGGTCGACGCCGCGCTCCGGCTCGACCCTCTGTCGGCGGTGATGGTCGCCTTCGTCACCTTCGTCGGCTTTCTCATCCATCTCTACTCGGTCGGCTACATGCACGGCGAGAGCGACGCCGGCTACGCCCGCTTCTTCGCTTACATGAACCTCTTCATGTTCGCCATGTTGCTCCTCGTGCTGGGCGCCAACCTGCCGGTGCTGTTCATCGGCTGGGAGGGCGTGGGCCTGTGCTCGTACCTGCTCATCGGCTACTACTTCAAGGAGGAGTGGTGCGCCGCGGCCGGCAAGAAGGCCTTCATCGTCAACCGGATTGGCGACCTCGGTCTGCTCATCGCGATCTTCGTCTGCCTCGCGGCCTTCGGCACCACTGACTTTGGCGCCCTGTTCGAGGCGGCGGTCCAACACCCGGAGGCGGGTGCGGTGGCCACGGTCGTCGGCCTGCTGCTGTTCGTCGGCGCGATCGGCAAGTCGGCGCAGCTACCGCTCTTCGTCTGGCTGCCCGACGCCATGGCCGGCCCGACGCCGGTCTCGGCGCTGATCCACGCGGCGACCATGGTCACCGCCGGGGTCTACCTGGTGGCCCGCTGCAACGTCTTCTACATCCTGAGCCCGGTTGCCATGCTCACGGTCGCGATGGTCGGCGGCTTGACCGCGATCTTCGCGGCGACCATCGGCCTGGCGCAGAACGACATCAAGAAGGTGCTCGCCTACTCGACGGTGTCCCAGCTCGGCTACATGTTCCTCGGCGCCGGCGTCGGCGCCTTCATCGCCGCGATCTTCCACGTCGTCACCCACGCCTTCTTCAAGGCCTGCCTCTTCCTCGGTTCCGGCTCGGTGATCCACGCCTGCGGCGGCGAGCAGGACATGCGCAAGATGGGCGGTCTGAAGAAGCACATGCCGACGACCTATTGGACCTTCCTGATCGCGACCATCGCCATCGCAGGCATCCCGTTCTGGGCCGGTTTCTTCTCCAAGGACGAGATCCTGGCCAAGGCCTTCGAGGCCGGTGCGACCGATCTCAATCACTTCGGCTCGGTCTACTACGTGCTCTGGGCGCTGGCAGTGACCGGCGCCTTCCTCACCGCCTTCTACATGTTCCGGCTGGTCTTCATGACCTTCCACGGCTCGTTCCGCGGCGGCCGCGATGCGCAGCACCACCTGCACGAGTCGCCCTGGACCATGACCGTGCCCCTGGTCGCCCTGGCGGCCCTGTCGACCGTCGGCGGTTTCCTCGGCATCCCGGGCAAGCTCTTCGGTCGGCCGCAGCTCAACCTGATCGAGGGCTTCCTCGAGCCGGCGATGGTCCACGTCGAACCCTCGATTCGCCACGGCGCGGCGGTGGCCCACGAGACCGCGGCCCACGGCGGGCACGCCCTCAGCCTCGGCCTCGAGGTCGCCCTGATCTTCCTGTCGGTCGCCGTGGCGGCGGCCGGGATCTGGCTCGCCTGGAGGTACTACTTCGCCGACCTCGAGTGGTCGCGGCCGCGCGCGTTCGCCGAGCGCTTCCGCTTCGCCCACCGGACACTGGTCAACAAGTACTGGGTCGACGAGCTCTACGACGCCGTGGTCATCCGGCCGCTCTACCGGCTCGCCAACTTCTGCTGGAAGGTGGTCGACGTGGTGGTGATCGACACCCTCTGCGTCAACGGCTCGGCCTTCGTCACCGAGCTCACCGGCGACGTGCTCCGCTTCCTGCAGACCGGCAACGTCCGCAACTACGCCCTGTCGGTGGCCCTGGGCATCCTCGCCCTCGCCGTCGTCCTCTGGTAACGGGAGGCGAACGTGCACCACGAGCTCCCCCTGCTGTCACTGGTCACCCTGGCCCCGGCGGCCGCCGCCCTCCTGCTCGCCGTGCTGCCGGCCCGTCTGGAGAACCTCCACCGGTGGCTGGCGCTGCTGCTGTCCCTCGCGATCTTCGGCGTGTCCGGCCTCGTGTGGCTCGGTTTCGAGGCGAACGAGCCGGGCTTCCAGATGGTCGAGCGGGTCGCCTGGATTCCCCAGTTCGGCATCAACTACCACCTCGCCGTGGACGGCGTCTCGCTCCTGCTGGTGCTCCTCACCACCCTCCTGATCCCCGTGGTGGTGCTCGCCTCCTGGCGTTCGATCGATCGCCACGTCAAGGGCTTCCACATTTCGCTGCTGCTGCTGACCACGGGCATGATCGGCGCCTTCCTGGCGCTCGACCTGTTCCTCTTCTATGTCTTCTGGGAGCTGATGCTGATCCCGATGTACTTCATCATCGGGGTCTGGGGCGGCGCCCGCCGGATCTACGCTGCAGTCAAGTTCTTCATCTTCACCATGGTCGGCTCGGTGTTGATGCTCGTCGCGATCCTCTACATCGCCTGGAACCACCACGTGGCCACCGGCGTCTGGTCCTACGGCTACCTCGACCTGCTCGCCACCACCCACCTGCTGCCCATGGTCGGTTGGTGGTCGCCCCAGGGCCTCGTGTTCCTCGCCTTCGCGCTCGCCTTCGCGATCAAGGTGCCGATGTTCCCGTTCCACACGTGGTTGCCGGACGCCCACGTGGAGGCGCCCACCGGCGGCTCGATCATCCTTGCCGGCGTGCTGCTGAAGCTCGGGACCTACGGCTTCCTGCGCTTCAATCGGCCGCTCTTCCCCGAAGCCTGGCAGGCCGCGATCCCGGGCCTGCTCGTGCTCGCAGTGGTCGGCATCCTGTACGGCGCCTTCGTCGCCCTCGTCCAGCCGGACATGAAGAAGCTGGTCGCCTACTCCTCGGTCAGCCATCTCGGCTTCGTCATGCTCGGTCTGGCCGCGGGAACCGTCGCCTCGACCCAGGGCGCGATCCTGCAGATGGTCAACCACGGCCTGTCCACCGGCGCCCTGTTCCTGCTCGTCGGCGTCGTCTACGAACGCCGCCACACCCGACTGATCGCCGACTACGGCGGCATCGCATCGGTGGTGCCGGTGTACACCGGCGTCTTCCTGCTCGTCACCCTGTCGTCCATCGGCCTGCCCGGCCTCAACGGCTTCGTCGGCGAGTTCCTGATCCTCGCCGGCAGCTGGCAGGCGGCGCCGGTGGCGGTGGTCGGCGCCGGGCTCGGCATCATTCTCGGCGCCGTGTACATGCTCTGGCTGGTCCAGCGGGTGTTCTGGAACCCGCTGATCCACGAGGAGAACCGCCAGCTCACCGACATGAACCCGCGCGAGCTGCTGGCGGTGCTACCCCTGGTCATCCTCATCGTCTGGATCGGCGTCCACCCCAACACCTTCCTCGAGCCCATGGAGGCGGCGGTGGCGTCGCTCCTGGCGATCGGCAGCTGAGGCGGAGGGCCCTGTGCTGACACCGACCACCAACGACCTGATCGCGGTCCTGCCGCAGATCATCCTGGCCGCCGCGGCGGGTCTGCTGCTGATCGTCGAGGCGTTTCTGCCGAACCTGCGGCGGGCCTCCTCCGAGCTGACCCTGGTGGCCGTGGCCGCCGCCCTGTGGGCCCGCCTCACCCACGCCCTCCCTGGCGAGGTGTGGAGCGGCATGCTGGCGATCGACGAGGTCAGCGCCTTCGTCGACGCCTACATCCTGGTCGCGGTCTTCCTCGCCGTGTGGATCGCCGGTCCCTTTCTGAAGCGCAGCGACAGCGACGGCGGCGAGTTCTACTCGCTGCTGCTGCTCGCTGCGGTCGGCGCGATGATCATGGCGAGCTCGGTCGACATGCTCCCCCTGTTCCTCGGGCTGGAGCTGCTGTCGATCCCGCTGTATGTCCTCAACGCCTACCTCCGGCGGGTGGCGATCAGTGTCGAGGCGGGCATCAAGTACTTCGTCGTCGGCGCCTTCGCCTCGGCTTTCGTGGTCTACGGCATCGCCCTTCTGTACGGCGCCACCGGTTCCCTGAACCTCCCGCGGATGGCGTCGCAGGTGGTCTCCGACGGCGGGCTCGGACCGCTTTCCGCCCTGGGACTGGCGATGGTGGTCGGCGGCTTCGGCTTCAAGCTGGCCCTTTTCCCGTTCCACGGCTGGGCGCCGGACGTCTACCAGGGCGGCCCGACCCCGGTGACCGCCTTTCTGTCGGTGGTTCCCAAGGGGGCGGCGCTGATCGCCCTGTTCCGGGTGGTCGACGGCATGGAGCTTCTCCGCCTCGAGCCGCGCTGGCTGATCGCCGCCGCCATCCTGGCGGTGGCCTCGCAGACCCTCGGCAACATCGTTGCCATCGTCCAACGGGACCTCAAGCGGATGCTCGCCTACTCCGG
>CAZKKP010000015.1:0-12390 GCA_964553295.1 uncultured Thermoanaerobaculia bacterium
TTCAACTACGTCGAGGCGGGGTACGCCGACGTGCGCCTCGAGTCGCGCGTCACGCCTGCCCCGGACGGTGGTTGGTTCGTCGAGCTGCTGCTCTCGCCGGGACCAAAGCGACGGGTTGCCGAGATCCGGGTGATCGGCCTCCGCCACCTCAGCGAGAAGGTCGTCCGACACGGTCTGAGCCTCGAGCCGGGGGATGTGCTCAGGCCCTCGGAGGTGGACCGCAGCGTGGTGGCGATCGGCAGCTTCGCACCCGTCGAGAGGGTTAACGTACAGACCTTTCCCGTCGGGCCGGACCGAGACGTGCTCGAGATCGAGGTCACCGAGAAGCCGCGCTGGACGGTCGAGGCGGGCGGCGGCTGGTCGAGCGAGAGGGGCGCCGAGCTCCGGGTCGGGGTGCGCGACGACAACCTCTTCCGACGGGGCTTCGGGCTCAACCTGAGGGCGCGCTGGCAGGAGAGCGAGCAGCTCGGGCTGCTGATCGCCTCGCTGCCGCCCAGGCCGGGATCGCGCTGGCGCTTCGGTGCGACCCTGCGGTACTACGACGGCCCGGATCCCGCAAACCCGGACGAGTTCATGCAGCGGCAGTACTCGGCCTCTCCCGAGGCGACCTACCGGCGATCCGAGAGCGACACCCTCCGCGCCTACTACACGCTGCGCGAGACGACCAACTCGTTCATCTGCGAGGACCCGGAGGATCCGTTCTGCGACGAGTACCAGAACGTGACCGTCGAGTCGATCCTCGGCACCGGCTTCGTCCGCGACCGCATGGACAACCTGTTCGACCCGCGGCGCGGTTACACGATGTCCCTGGATGTCAGCAGCAACCTGCCGCGGGTCGGCTCGGACCTCAGCGACACCCGCCTGGTCGCCGCAGCGGGCCTGGCGCTCGAGCCGCGGTCGGGCTGGACGTGGGCGCACGGTCTCCAGCTCGGCTGGGTCGAGGCCCAGGGCGGTTTCCAGGTCGCCCCGACGCGCAAGTTCTTCGCCGGCGGCCAGGGCTCCATCCGGGGCTTCGACAGGGACAGCGTCGTGCCGGTCGACGAGACCCTGGTGAGCCGCGGCGGCGGGGCGCTGCTCGTGCTCAACCAGGAGCTCCGCATCCCGGTGTGGGGGCCGGTCCGGGTCGCGGTGTTCGCCGACATTGGTCAGGTCTGGGAGAGCTGGTCAGACGCCGACCTCGAGCTGGCGGTTGGCGCGGGTCTCGGCGTGCGCATCTCCACTCCGATCGGGCCGATCTGGGGCGATGTCGCGTGGCCGGTCGCCAACGTCACTCCCTTGACGTCCCGGAGCGCCAAGTTCTACCTCGGCATCGGTCGACCGTTCTAGGAGCCTGCCGCGGACCCGAGATCTGGCCGGGACGCAGCTCGTGCGCCCGGTCAGCCGCCCGCCGAGGACAGGTAGACCTTCGCCTTGGACGAGTCGGGATGGCTCGGGGCGAGCTTGACGAAGGTGTCCATGTCGTTGAGCATGCGATCCTTCCTGCCGAGCTGGTTCCACGCGAGACCGCGGTAGAAGTACAGCGGCGCGAACCGGGCGTCAGCCTCGGCGCCTCGGGTCAGGACGTCGACCGCCGGCTGGTACTTCTTGTCGAAGAGCTCGGCGAGGCCGCGCATCGCATGGACCTGGGCGGCGCTCCACCCGTTCGCCAGGGCGGCGTCGAGGTTGCCCCGGGCGTCGCCGTACTTCTTCAGCCGGACCTGGGCGGCGCCGAGGTAGTAGCGGGCGCGGGCGTCCTTGGGGTCCTTGCCGACCAGCCCCTGAGCGCGGCTGCGAGCCGTCTCCCAGTGTGCAGTGGCAGCGGAGTAAGTCTGGCTCCAGTAGACGACCTCGCCGCGCCAGAAGGGCGCCACCGGGTCGGCGGGGAGCTTGCCCACGGCGCTCTCGAGCTGCTTGAGCCCGTCTGCGGTCTTGCCCTTGGCGGCAAGCAGCACACCGTGGGCGGTCTGGAACTCGGGCGTCGAGCCGAACTCGGCACGATGGGCGTCGAGGGCCTCCTCGGCGGGACCGAGGCGCCAGCCGGCGAGCTGGTGGAGCACCTCGTCCCGGAGGCGTTCGGCCGACATCGGCGCCTCGGGCGTGGGGCTCGGCGTCGCTGCTGGAGGCGTCTGGGCGAGCACCGCCAGAGGTACGAGGGCCACGACAACGGTGAGAGCGGTCAGTACAACGGAGCGTGACATGGGCTTCCTCCCGACAACGTCGCTTCCGATTCTACGTGAGCCGGGCCCCGGGGGTTGGTGACCGCGGTCGCGGGCGCCGGAATCCACGGGCGGCGTCCCGACGCAGTACAATGCGGGGCGCTACTGCGGCGGCCGGGAGGGGTGTCCATGCTCGAAGCCAGCATCGAGAGTGCCGACCTGGAGACCTGGGCGGGGTTCCTGCTCGACCACTCACTGGGCGGCATCACCGCCGACGACCGGGTCATGATCAAGGGCGAGCGAATCGGCTGGCCCCTGATGGAGGTCCTCGAGCGACGGGTCGTCGAGGCGGGAGCAGTGCCCGACGTCTACCTCATCCCGCCGAACAACGACCGGGGCCGGGTGTGGTCGGCGACCATGGGCAGGCTCGGCGCGCCGGCGCAACTGGAGCGCATTCCCGACTGGCACCGGGCGCGGTACGAGAGCATGACCAGGTACGTCGAGGTGCTCGGCGCGGAGGACCCGAGGTCGTTCATGGGCCTGACGCCAGACCAGGTCAAGGCGCTCGCAACTGCCGACCGACCCTTCGCCAACCTCCGACTGGCCCGTCCCTGGGTGATCACCCTGTTCCCCACCCCGGCGGCGGCCGAGCTGGAGGGCCTGAGCCTCGAGGAGTACACGCGGTTCATCGTCGGCGCCTCGACAGTGGACCCGCGACCGCTCAGGGAGGCGGAGGAGAGCCTGGCCCCGCTCTTCGCCGAAGGTCGGGCAGTGGTGGTCGAGACCGAGCACCCCGATGACCGCCGACGGCTGCGGCTCGAGCTGGACGTCACCCAGGGTCGGCCGCGGCTGTCCTATGGGCTTCGGAACTTCCCGGATGGGGAGATCTTCACCAGCCCTGATGCGCGCCGGACCGACGGCGAGATCTTCGTCGACCTGCCGGTCAACTACGGCGGCCACGACATCCAGGGCATCTACCTTCGCTTCGAGGACGGTCGCATCGTCGACTACGGCGCCCGAATCGGTCACGAGCACCTGTCGGCGATCATCGAGACCGACGACGGCTCGCACCGGCTCGGTGAGGTCGCTCTGGGGATGAACCCCGGGCTCGACCGGGTCCTCAAGCACCCGCTGTTCGTCGAGAAGGTCGGCGGAACCCTGCACATCGCGATCGGCGCCAGCTACGAGGACTGCTTTGTCGAGGCGCCGGGGTCGGAGGACGGACGGCGTCGGATCGAGGAACTCGAGCGCGACGGCATTCTCAATCGGTCCGCCCAACACGTCGACATCGTCGCTGACTTCCGGCCCGGAGGTTGCGGGCGGTTGGTGACGATCGACGGGGTCGAGCTCGTGGTCGTCGACGGACGCTGGGTGCGGGCGGTCTGAGGTGGGGGTCACGACGGGTTGCGCCCCTGCTTCGTACACCGGCACGACGCGGGGAGGAGAGTGATGAGCGACGTCGAGAAGATGCTCGCCGACGCGACACCGCGGCAGCTCGTGGACATCGCGCCGCCGATGATCTTCAAGGAGCTGCGCCGCGGGGTGCTCGGCCAGGACCAGGCGCTGCGCTACGTGTCGGTCGCGGTGTACAAGCACACCACCGGCAAGGTCTCGGGCAACCTCCTGCTGATCGGCAGCTCCGGTACCGGCAAGACGACCATCATGAACAACATCCAGCGGCTGTACCACGCCGTGCCGGAGTACCGGCCGTTCCGGGCGATGACGATCATCAACGCCAACCTCCTGGTCGACGTCGAGCGCATGGAGTTCCAGCCGGAACGTCTGTTCGCGGCGGTCGAGCAGCGGGCCCGGGCGCTGATCGGCAAGGAGGTCGGTCCGGAGGAGCTGCGCGAGACCATGGAGCGGGCGACCATCTGCATCGACGAGATCGACAAGATGTCGTCGGTGGTGGCGGGCAAGCCGAACGCGATCGGCGTGGTCTTGCAGCAGGGGCTGCTGACGCTGATGGAGGGCGAGGTCGTCACCTATCGGACACACGCGACGGTGGACGGAGAGGTGAAGCCGGTCACCCTCAACCTCGACACCCGGCACATGATGTTCATCTGCGGCGGCGCCTTCGAGGGCCTGTACGACCAGGTCTACCTTCGGGTCGTCAAGCCGGGCAGTGGAGAGAAGCTGAAGTCCCAGGCGATCCGGACGGCGGACGGTCAGGTCAGGATCGAGACCCGCTTCGCGTTGGCCGACTTTCTCAAGCCCGAAGACCTCTTCGAGTACGGCATGGTGCCGCAGTTCATGGCCCGGTTCGACAGCGTGGTGCTGCTGCGCGATCTCGACGTGTCGGTGCTGAAGGAAATCCTCTTGACCTCGCTCGACTCGCCCTTCGTCCGCTCGCGCAGCTACTTCGAGGTCATGGCTATCGAACTCGGCATCGAAGACCTTGCGGCATCGTTGATCGCCGAGGCGGCAGAGAAGAACACCCGCACCGGGGCGCGAGCCCTGCGCACAGTGTTCGGCAGGATCATCAACCAGCTCGAGTTCGACCCATGGCACCACGAGGGCCTCGTCAAGATCGAGGGTTTACGGTACCGGCTCCAGGTCACCGCGGACATGGCCCGTAAGGCGATCTCACGCAACGGCTCGTCCTGACCGCAGCCGAGAATGGCAAATCATTCCCTGACGTGTGTTTTGCGATACACTGCCGGTCGTGGACGGCTCGATCTGGCTGCGTTTCGACCTCGACCTGCGTGAGTCCCTCGGGCAACGGCTCCAGCCGGATGCGGTCATCCTCCAGGAAGATCGCAACCTGGTCATGGCGCCCCCGGGCGTTCTCGACCTCGACCGAAATGACGATCTCGTCGGCGCCTACCTGGCCATTCTGCGACACCGGCCGCTGCCTCTCGGACAGTACCTGTTGCTGCCCGGTCACGCGCGCCAGGCCCGCTGGACCTATCATGCCGTGGTGCATGACCTCGAGCGGCGACCGAGCGCCCGTCCCGGGTCCGTCAGGAAGAGCCTGGAGGCCGTGATCGCCGACGCTCCACGCCGCGGCCTGCAACACATTGCCGCCGAGCCCCTTGGCGTCTGGGGCAGCCGGGGCCTGAGCCTCGAGGAGATGCTCGAGGCTTTCGACGAGTCGGTTCTCGAGGCCAGCTTGACCATCGACGCGCCGCTGCGCCTGACCCTGATGCTCGGCGACCTCGAGCAGCTCGAGGAAGCCTCGCACCTGCTGCGCTCCCAGGTACTGCGCCGCGCGAGCCGCAGCTTCCGCACGGTGGGCGGCGACGCCGCCGTCGTCGAGGTTCGCCGCCCAGGCGCCCGGCTGCACTTCAGGTTCGTCCCGGGCTCGCTGTCCGGCTACAAGGTGACCCGCCTGGCTCCCACCGTCGGAGCCTGATACAGGAGACGGAAGGTGCCCGCATGTCCCAGTACCTCCTGATCTACACCGCGCCGGAGGACGGCGAGCTGCACTTCGAGCTCGAGCCCGGCCGGAGCTATCGCATCGGTTCGAAAGACGACAACGACATCGTCCTGGCCCAGCGCGACATCTCCCGGCACCACGCGATCCTGCGGGTGCTCGACGGCGCCTTCCACCTGACCGACCTGTCGAGCAAGAACGGGACCTTCGTCAACGGCCAGCAGATCACCGACTGCCCGGTGCGGTGCGGCGACCTGATCGCCCTGTCCTCGGCCCGGCTCGTGGTGGTCGAGACCTCCGGCGGCGGACTGCTTGCTCGGACCGATCCGAGCTCGGTGGACGACGACTCGCCCGGCGTCAGGCGGGAGGACACCCAGCAGTTCAGAAGCCAGACCACCGTGGAGGACCTCGTCGAGCTTCTCGAGCTGACCGCAGGCGCCGTGCGCTCCTCTGCGGTCGCCGCTCCCTTGAGCTGGGCGGTACGGCACTTCGACCTCGACGCCGCGGTCGTGCTCGTCCGCGGGCCGGAAGACCGCGTCGGCATGCTCACCAGCGCCGGAGACCTCGGACCGCTGGTGGGCAACAGCGGCCTACTCGCACGTCTGGTGCTCGAGCCGCGGGCCACGACACCGTCCGGAGCGAGGATCCAGCAGCTCAACGAGCTCGGTGAGCGATTGGTGGTGGCGCGTCTCGGCGACGGGGAACACGTGCTGGTCGCGCGCGCGCCGCACGGGGCGCCGGAGGTCACGGATCTGCGCGCCCTGGTGGCGTCGGTGGAGGCGGTGCTGTCCACGAGCGAGGTCGGCCATGGAGTGGGCGGCTCCTCGACGAGGGTTGCGCACAGGGTGGCTCATCCCATGGCGGAGTCGCCTTTGGAGAGGCTGTGGGGCGGTTCGCGCGCGACGGCCGACTGCCGTGCCCGACTTGCGGAGCTCGCGAGCAGCGCACCACCTCGGATTCTGCTGCGCGGCGAGTCCGGCACCGGCAAGATGCTGATGGCGGAGATCCTGCACGAGCTGTCGGGGCGTGGCGGCGCGCTTGTCGTCCTTCGCTGCGCTGCGGGTGATGGCGAGGCGGAGCTGAACGCCCGCCTGTTCGGATCGGACGGGGCCTCGGCAGGAGCTGTCGAGCGCGCCCGAGGCGGCACACTGGTGGTGCGCAACGCTGCGGTTCTCTCGGCCGTCGCGGTCGACCGGTTGAATCGGCTTCTCGAGACCGGCGGCGCCGAGACGCCCACCTTGATCTGGTGCCTGCGCGAGCCGGTGGCCGATGAGCGAAAGCTGGGTGTGCTCCGGATGACGGAGCCCGCCGGTGCCGCGACCATCGCGATCGAGCCGCTACGCCGTCGCGTCGAAGACGTGCCGGTCCTGGTGTCGCGCTTCATCGCCCGCGATGCCGCCCGCCCCGAGGGGACGGCTTTCACGGCCGCGGCTTACGACCTCATGAACGCGTATCGCTGGCCGGGCAATGTCCGCGAGCTCGAGGCGGAGGTGCTGCGCCTGCTCGCGCTGCACACTGGCGGTGGGATGATCGGGCCGGAGCATCTCGCTCTGCGAGACGAGTCGCAGCTGACAGGCTCGGGCGAGTCGTGGGCGGACCCGACCTGGCTGTCAAGCCTCGAGCTCGGTCAGGCGCGAGACCGGTTCGAGCGCTGGATGATCCGGCGCGCCCTCGAGGAGTGTGACGGCAACCAGACACGAGCCGCGGATCGCCTCGGGTTGTCCCGTGCCGGTCTGTTCAAGAAGATGCGCCGACTCGAGCTTGTCTGACGCATGATGAAGGCGCTTCCGGTATAGTGGGGCCGACCGCAGGTGGCGGACGTGCGCCGCGCAGGCGCGTGGAGGAAAGTCCGGACTCCTGACGGGCAGCACGCCGGGTAACGCCCGGCCGCGGCAACGCGAGGGAAAGTGCCACAGAGAGGAGACCGCCCCCGAGGGTCGAGCCCGGGGGTAAGGGTGAAAGGGTGCGGTAAGAGCGCACCGCTTCCCCGGTGACGGGGAAGGCACGGTAAACCCCGTGTGGAGCAAGGCCAAATAGGGAGATCGAAGGTCGCCCGTCCCTGCAACCCGCTCACGCGGGGGAGATCTCCGGGTAGGCTGCTCGAGCCGGGCGGTGACGCACGGCCCAGAGGAATGCACGTCGCCCTCGATGGGTACAGAATCCGGCTTACAGCCACCTGCGGTCCCTCTTCCCGGTGAGACATCCGGGTGAGGTCCGGTATGGTGTGGGCATGGCGCTGTTCCGGCCGCTCGACCTCTCCGAACCGATCGGGGTGATCGCCCTGTCCGGTCCGGTGGACCCGGCTCGGCTCGAGCGCGGCCTCGCCGCACTCGCCGAATGGGGCCGACCGGTTCTCAGGGCCCCGAATCTCGGTCGATCGTCGGGCTACCTGGCGGGAGACGACGGCGAACGCCTGGCCGGGCTCGAGACCGTGCTCGACCAGGGCGCCACCACGCTCCTCGCGATCCGGGGCGGCTTCGGGGTGACGCGTCTGCTCGACCGGCTGCCCTGGCGGCGCCTCGTCGAGCTGCAGGTGCGGCTGGTCGGGTTCTCCGATCTCACGGCGGCGCTCGACCCGCTGATCGCCGCCGGGGGAGCCGTGCAGGTCCACGGGCCGATGGTGGCAGCGGGGCTCGAGACGACCGAGAATCGTCTGCGGCTCGAGGCGCTGCTCGAGGGTCGCCTGGTCGGCGAGCCGCTGTTCACCTTCGGACCCGAGCAGGTGGTGCGCGAGGGCGTGGTCTCGGGTCCAGCGAGAGGTGGCAACCTGTCCCTGCTGGCGAGCCTGGCCGGGACGAGGTGGCAGCCCCGCCTCGGGGGCGCCGTGGTGTTCCTGGAGGACGTCTGCGAGCCTCTCTACCGACTCGATCGGATGTTGACCCAGCTCCGCTGCTCTGCTACATTCCAGGGCGTGAAAGCATTGATCAGTGGGAGCTTGTGGGACAGCGCAGAGGATCAGGACGAGGCCGGCGCATGGGCCGGTCTGCTCGCGGAGGCGGCCCCGGGCGCCGCCATCGTCACCGGGCTCCCCTTCGGCCACGGGCCTCTCAACCTGGCTTTCCCACTCGGCGCCACGCTCGAGCTCGACACCCGGGCGGGGACGATCCTCTGGAGCAGGTGATGGCGAAGTTCAAGACGACCTCGAACGGTCCGGGGAACCACGACTCGCTCGAGCCGATGAGGACCCATTTCGAGAAGGGCAGCCTGATCTTCGCCGAGGGCGACCTCGGCCTGGCGATGTACGTGATCGAGTCGGGCGAGGTCGAGATCCGCAAGCGTCTCGGCAGTGACGACGCCGTGCTCGCGACCCTCGGCAAGGGCGACTTCTTCGGCGAGATGTGCATGCTCGAGGAGGAGTCGCCGAGATCGGCTTCGGCGGTGGCGACGACCGACGTGCAGGCGGTGCTCATCGACCAGTCGGCGTTCACCTTCATTCTCAAGCACAACCCGGAGATCGCCATCCGCATGATGCGCAAGCTCGTGCTGCGGCTCCGCCAGACCACCCAGCTGCTCGAGGAGGCGGTCGGGCACAAGGTCAGCCTCGAGGAGTCGGGGATCACCGACGGCCCACGGGCGGCTCGTGATCCCAACGCCCGGCTCGTCGAGCTGACGAGCAGCATGGTCTTCGCCCTGGCCGAGAAGCGTGAGACGACGGTCGGACGGATCGACCCGGTCACCGGCATCCACCCCGACATCGACCTCACCCCGGTCGACTCGAAGCGCTCGATCTCGAGACGCCATGCCCGAGTTCGGCGTGAGGACGACGGCTCCTTCGCGGTGATCGAGGATGTCGGGACGATGAACGGAACCTTCGTCAACGGAGTCCGCCTGGCCGCCGGCCGGCCGATGCCGGTCAAGCGTGGCGACATCGTGGTTTTCGGTACGATCCAGTGCCGGTTCGAGCTCGACGAGCCGGCTGCGTCGGCGGAGTGAGTGGGCGACTGAGCCTGGATGCCTCTGAGCCAGGGCCCTGGGACCCTCTGACCCGACTTCGCGGCGTCGGTCCGCGAACCGCGGCGCGGCTCGCCGCGGTCGGAGTCGAGCGCCTGGTCGATGTGCTGCTGCTGCTGCCGCGCCGATACGAGGATCCGGCCCTGCGGGTGCTCATCGCGGAGTGCGCCGAGCTCGAGGGCTGCCGGGTGCTGTTGCATGGACGCGTCGAGGGCCTGAGCAGCCATCCCTCGAGGCGCCGTGGGCTGCGGCTGGTCACGGGGACCCTGGTCGACCGGAGCGGCTGGCTGCCGGTGGTGTGGTTCAACCGACCGTGGATGCTGCGGGGGGCCGCTGAGGACGAGGGCTGCACCGCCTACGGTGTTCTCCGCCGCGACCCGCGGGGCCGCCTTCAGCTGGTCAACCCGGAGCTCCGCCGGCTCGCCGTGGACGACGCCGATCAGGGGATCCGACCGGTCTACCCGCGTCTCGGCGGGCTCGCTCCGAGCCGGCTACGGACGCTCGTCGTGCAGTCGGCGGAGGCCCTGCGGGACCTGGAGGACCCGCTGCCACGGGAGGTGGCGGACCGGCTCGGGGTTGCCGACCTGGCGACGGCTCTGGACCGCCTCCATCGACCGCTGGAGCTGCCGGTGGACCCCTGGCGGCGGCGGCTGGCGGTTGACGAGTTGCTCCGGCTGCGCGCGGCGGCGGTGCTCGAGGGACGCCGGCGGCGCCGCGCCAGGGCGCCTCGCTGCACGGCAGCGAGCGCGGCGGTGCAGCTCGCCGCCCGGGGATTCGGCTTCGAGCTGACCGGGGCGCAGCGGCGGGCGCTCACGGAGATAGCGCTCGACTTGGAGCAGGAGAAGCCGATGGCTCGGTTGTTGCAAGGAGACGTGGGCTGCGGCAAGACCGCGGTGGCCGCCGGAGCGATGCTCGGCGCGCTGAAAAGCGGTCTCCAGTCAGCCCTGATGGCGCCGACCGAGCTGTTGGCCGAGCAGCACCGTCGTTCCCTCCAGGGACTGCTCGCCGGGACCGGGTTCGCGCCGGAGCTCATGACCTCGTCCCTCGACGCGGGCGAAAGGCGCCGCATCGGCGCCGGCCTCGCGTCCGGCGAGGTCCGGCTGGTGGTCGGTACCCACGCCCTGATCCAGGAGCGGGTACAGTTCCGTCATCTCGGCCTGGTGGTGATCGACGAGCAGCACCGCTTCGGGGTTCTCCAGCGGCAGGCCCTGGTCGAAAAGGGGGACTCGCCGCACCTGCTGGTGATGACGGCAACCCCGATCCCGAGGTCCCTGGCCCTGACGCTGTACGGCGGCCTCGAGCTGTCGGTGATCGACGAGCTGCCGCCGGGCCGTCGACCGGTGCGGACCGCGGTCCGGGACGCCACGGCGCGGGAGCGGATTCTCGCGCATGTCCGCAGCGAGGTCGCGGCAGGGGGCCGTGCGTTCATCGTCTTTCCGGTGATCGACTCGACCGACGACCTGGAGGCGCCGGCTCTCGTCGAGCACGAGCCGGCCTTGCGCGAGGCACTCGCGGGGGTCTCCCTGGCGGTACTCCACGGCCGCCTGCCGGCCGCCGAGCGCAACCGGGTGGAGCGGGGTTTTCGCGACGGTGCCTTCCAGGTCCTCCTGGCGACGACGGTCGTCGAGGTCGGGGTCGACGTGCCGGAGGCCTCCGTGATGGTCATCGACGGGGCGGAGCGCTTCGGCCTGGCGCAGCTCCACCAGCTCCGGGGTCGGGTCGGCCGGGGTCCACGCCCTTCGTGGTGCGTGCTCATCTCGGGCGACGAGCCGAGCCCGACGGCCCGAGAGAGACTCGAGCGGTTCGCCGCGATCAGCGACGGCTTCGCTCTGGCCGAGCTCGACCTCGAGATGCGCGGCGCCGGGGAACTCGCCGGAACCCGGCAGTGGGGTCAGACGGGTCTTCGCTTCGCCGACATCCTCCGCGATCGCGAGCTGCTCCAGCCGATCTGCGAAGCCGTCGACCGGCTCGACCGCCGGGGGCAACTCGTTGCGGTGCTCGCGGCGCTCGACCGGGTCTACGGCCCGGCCGGGACCCCTTTCTCGGGCTGACACGGATACACTCAGACAGTGGTCGGGCGCCATCTCCGCAGGTTGACGACCCTGGTTCTGGGCTGGTTCCTCATCGGCCTCGGCATCATCGGCCTGTTCGTGCCAGTGCTGCAGGGCGTGCTGCTGATCCTGCTCGGGCTCTACGTCCTGTCCCGTGAGTTGCACTGGGCCCGTCGACTGCTCCACCGGGTCCGGGATCGGCATCCCGCCCTCGAGCGCCAGATTCAGCGCTTGCGAGAACGCTTCCGCTTCCTCCACTTCAAGTGACGGATCAGTCTTCGTGACCGACGACGATGGCGGGAACGAACACCGGGTCGTCGGTGCCGCGGTCGACCACCGAGGCGTAGGCGAGGAAGCGGGCGCCGGGGGTCGGACTGGAGACCACGGCGAAGGCCCGTCCGGCGTCCTGGGGAAGGGGCTGGTTGAGCTGCACCAGGCCGCGTCCGTACAGGGTCCGGACGAGCTCGCCCAGGGCGGCGCCCGCGCCGCTGAACAGCTCGACCGAGACCTCGATCTCGGCCTCCCCGAGGTTGACCAGGCCGATGTTCGTGCGGTAGGCCGTGTCCTGACGGAGCTGGACGAGAGCGGCGCGCTGAGGATGAGCGAGCGCCGTCGACTCGGGAACGGCCGGGATGAACTGGCCGTAGGTCCCGTCGGCGGCCAGGTTGTAGGTACGGCTGGTGACCATCACCAGGCCCTCCTCGACGACGCTCACCCGCAGCGAGCCGGCGCCGGTGCGGCCGAAGCTGGCCAGGACCACGTCCTCGAGACGCTCGGATGAAAGCGCAGGGAGGGTCACCGTCCGCGCCGCCGGTGGCGCCGCGCCGCCGCCCGGAAAGAGTTCGAGAACGATCTCGACGGGCGCCTCGCCCGGGTT
>CAZKKP010000015.1:12400-16015 GCA_964553295.1 uncultured Thermoanaerobaculia bacterium
CACCGAGCTGCCGACGCCGCTCGAGTGGGCCGCGGCGGCGAGCCACACCGGGTCGCCAGGTCGAGCCGGGGAGGCCGGGGTGACGAACACCGGATCGCCGGTGACCGCGTCAACCACCGAGGCGTAGGCGAGAACTGCGGCGTCGGCGGCCTGGTTGCGCACCACGGCGGTGCCGGAGCGAACGCCGGTCACGCCCTGGCGGCGGTAGACCTCGTTGACCTGGAGCCAGCCGTACGGCGGGAGGGTCTCCGTCCGAGTGGCAACGTGGACGCCGGAGGAGTCGTAGAGCTCCACCTGGATGGTGGCGGCCGCCGCCGCGGTGTTGGCCAGCCCGAGGTTGGTCCTGGAGCGTGGGTTCTGGTCGAGGCCGATCAGCCTCGCGCTCCCCCCGGGCGGGATCGCGGACGTCGGCTCGAGCCCCGGGATGTGCTGGCCGAAGGTGCCGGCGGCGGCTTGGTTGTAGGTGCGCGAGGCGACGATGAGCGGGCGGGACGAGAGCATGCGGATGGCCCCGCTCCCGGTCTGGCCGAACACCGCGGAGACGACGTCGGCGAGCTCGAGGGCGGCGGTCGCGAAGACGGTGCGCCGAACCGGCTCGGCGCCCGAGTTGTCGCCACCGGAGGGGAGGAACATCAGGTCGACCTGGGCAGCGGCGGCGCCCGGGTTGAGCAGGCTGACGTCGGTCACCCAGAGGGTGTCGTTGAGACCGTCGGCACGGGCGGCGGCGGCGACGAAGTACTGGTATCCCTGGGCGTCCCCGACGCAGTCCAGACAATCGACCTGCAGTCGGATCCGGCCACGGCTCGACGAAGAGAAGGACCCGACCAGGAAGCGATAGGTGACGCCGGCCTCCAGCGCGAGCTCGAGGTAGGAGTCGCTGCGGCTGCCCCGGCAGTGGACTCGCTCGTCGTCGTCGTTGCAGCCTCCGGGGAGGGCCTCGTAGGGGCCGCAGCGAGAGCCGGTCCAGGCGCTGAGCACCGTGTCGCCGCCCGAGCCGCAGGTCGAGACGGCGTAGACCGCTGACTCGAGGGGAGTGAGCTCGAACCAGGTGGAGCCGTAGGTCCCGGCGTCCGGGTCGGAGGCGCCGGCGACGCAGGGAACCGCTGGATCAGTCGACTGGCGGCCGCCCAGGGCGTTCGAGGTGAGGATCTCGGTGGGAAAAGGTCCGTCGCCCGGAATCACCCAGGGGGTCTCACAGCTGTCCGCGGGCTCGAGCACGAGGATGCTGACGGAGTCGTAGCCGACACCCCCCCGGGCGTCCTCGGCCCGCGCCGCGATCTCGTGGAGGCCTCCGGAGGTGAGCGGGATGTCGACGGTGGAGGTGAAGCTGCCGCTGCCGGCGCCGCCGGGAACGGTCCGCCAGGAGTCAGTGACCCACCAGGTCACCTCCACCTCGTCACCGTCCGGCTCCTCCACGGCCGCCGACAGGGTGACCACCTCCCCGACATTGCCGCGCAGGGTGCCGCTGGCGGGGATGTCCACCGAAGGCCGCTGGTTCGTCGGTTGCTCGATCACCAGCTCCCACATGCCGCGGCCGTGGGTCGCGACCCGCAACATCGAGCTGTCGGGCAGGATGCGGAGGTCGTGCACCGATGCGGCGGGCAGCCCATTCCCGAATCGCGACCAGCTGAGGCCGCCGTCGATGGAGCGGTACAGGCCGACATCGGTGCCGGCGTAGGCGACCTCGGGATCGGTCGGGTCGAAGCGCACGACCTGGGCGGTGAAGGGGGGTAGCCCGTCGCCCGCCGCGTGCCAGCTCACACCGCCGTCGGTGGTCCGCATCACCGCGTCGCCGCCGTTCCGCGGTCCGTCCATCGCGGCCAACGCGACCGTCGGGTCGAAAGGCGAGAGCTCGACGTGGATTGCGCGCCGCCCCGAGAAGACCGACCACCGCCAGCTCTCACCGCGGTCGGTCGACCAGTACACCACCATCCCCTTGCTGACGAGCAGCACCTCGGGATCGGCCGGGGTGACGGCAATGGCCCAGACGATTCCGGACGTCCAACCCCCGTTCGTCACCCGCGTGGGCAGGTCGATCCAGGTGTCGCCGCCGTCGGTGGTCTCCCACACCCGGCTGGAGCCGGTGTAGAGCACCCAGGGGGTGTCGTCGCGCATGGTCAGCGGCGTGATGAACGGAGTGACATCGCCGCCGACGGGCGGCGAGACGTTGCGCCAGCCGCCAACGCCGCCGCGCAGGTTACGTGCGACATAGGTGTCGTACACCGTGCCGTACATGATGTCCGGGAGGATCGGGTTGATCGCGCACTCGAAACCGTCGCCGCCGATGACCACGTCCCAGGTGTCGTCGCCGGCGTCGCGACGGAGGTTGGTGGCGTTGTCCTGGGTGCCGCCGAGAACCCGTTCCCGGTTCACCGGGTCGATCGCCATGCCGTAGTACTGCCGGGTAACCATGCCGTCGTTGCGCCCGGTCCAGGTCATGCCGTCGTCATCGGAAAACCAGACACCGCCGTCGCATCCCAGCCACAGCCGTTCCCCCTGGTAGACCAGGTGGTGGCCGTCGACGTGGGGCAGGGTCGAGGTGCCCATACCACCCCCCGAGGCATAGGGGTTCCTCCGGGTCCAGCTCTGGCCGCCGTCGCGCGTGACGACGTACCAGACGCCGCCGGCGACGACCACGTCGGGGTCGCTGGGGGAGACCACGATGGCGGTGTCATACCAGGCCTGGGCGCCGAGGTAGGTGCCGGGGTCGGCGGTGTTGCTCCAGCTCTCGCCGCCGTCCTCGGAGCGGTAGATCGCGGCGTTGGGTGTGCCCTGCGTGGTGCCGGCAACGTTCATGCCGGCGTAAAGCCGGCGGTCGTCGGTGGGCGCCACGGCCAGCGCCAGCCGGTTGACGTAGCCCTCGAGACCGGGCAGGCCGGTGCTCGCGGTCGGCAGCCAGCTGAGGCCGCGATCGGTCGAGCGCATGACCCGCGAGGTGCCGGGTGGGCAGGCGCTCTCGCACCAAAGGCCGGCGTACAGCAGGTCAGGGTCGGTGCGGGAGCGTTCGACGTCGGTGACGGCGCGCAGGGTGTTCGTGGTCGGCAGGAGCACCTCCCAGGAGGCGCCGCCGTCCGCCGTGCGGATCAGGCCGCGATTGGTCGCCGCCAGCACGATGTCCGGGTCGGAAGGATCGACCTCGAGGTCGAAGAACAGCTCGGCCATGATGTCGTCGGGGCCAGCCGGGAGGATCCAGCTCTCGCCGCTGTCCTCGGAGCGGAGCAGGCCGATCCCGGGGATGTAGCCGGTGCCGCCGGCGATCAGCAGGTCGCCCTCGCCGGACCCCAGGTAGGCAATCTCCGGGTTGGAGGGGGCGTAGGCGACGGCGCCGACGGCCAGGTCCGACAGCCCGTCGGTGGTCGGGTACCAGCTCAGGCCGCTGTCCGAGGTCTTCCACACACCACCGGAGGCCGATCCTGCGAGAAGGGTGCCCTCGACGGTCGGGTGCACCGCGATCCGCGCCACCCGTCCGGCGCCGTTGACCGGACCGAGGGTCACCCATCCGTCCCCCTCGACCCCCTTGGCGTGTCGAAGCCGCTGCTCCTCTTCCCACAGGGCGAGGCTGTACCGGGAACGCGCGAGCATGTCGGCGGCGGTGAGCTGTCCGTCGCGGCCGTG
>CAZKKP010000015.1:16025-22187 GCA_964553295.1 uncultured Thermoanaerobaculia bacterium
CCCGCCGCCGGATCGCCGACTCCTCGCCGACGACGCCGTCGCCGTCGCGATCGAGGGGATCGCTCCCGGCGACCGTCGGGCGAGCGACGGACGCCTCTGGGGGCGCAGCCGCGGCGGGTTGAGCGGCGAACACGACGAGAGTGGCGGCCATCGCCACCAGGAGAGCGAGCACGCGAGTCGACTCCATGAGGACCCCCAGAATCCGGCGCCGAGCGGAGGGGGTCGAAAGACCCCACAAACGGCGGTCGAAGCATGGTACGACATTCACCGCCGGCGATGGTCGGCCGCGGTCGAGGATGTCAGAATGGTCGGCGAGGACCGACGGGAGAGACCATGCAGGATCACCACGACCGCGAGACCGGGCCCGCCCTGGTGGTAGAGCCGGAGGAGCTCGCCGCACTCGATCTCTCGCCGGCGACGATGGCGGCGATTCCGGGCAGCCGGATGTTCGAGATTCGCCGGGCGCTCGAGGTCTTCCGGCAGCGCGATCCGGAAAGTCCGACCTACGACGCGAGCCAGGGCGACGGTGGCGAGAGCCTGGAGGGAGTGCCGGAATTCGTCCTCGAGGAGGCCCACCGGCTGCAGCGCGAGCACGGATCGGGGTACGACCAGCCCTTCGGCGCCGAGCTCTTTCGACGAGCGGTGGTGGAGGATTACTGGCAGCTCGACCCGGCTACCGGCTGGGGCCCTGCCAACGTCATGCTCGCCCCCGGCGCGGCTGCGGAGGCGTGGGCCTTGACTCCCGAGGCGATCCGCCGCTCGGTGTCGGCTGCCGTCGGCCACCAGGGGCGCCGGGTCGCCATGCTCGTCATCACCTCTCCCGACAACCCGACCGGCGCCTTCCTCAGCGAGGAGCGCCAGCTCGTCGGTGTGCTCTCTCGCGCGATGGCGCTTGCCGGCGCCTGCGCGCTCTCGGCGGCGATTCCGGTGGCTGCGGCCATCTCGGGCCAGGTGGTCGACGACCTGAGCAACCTGCCGATCGCCGGGGCCCTGGTCCGGGTGCAGGCCGACCCGTCGTCGCCGGTGGTGGTGTCGGAATCGGACGGCAGCTTCAGCCTGCCGGTCGAGCCGGTCGGATTCGTCGTGGTCGCCGCCGCGGTTCCCTACGATCGCCTCGCGCCGCTGGCCTGGACCACCGCCGGCACGTTGGCGACGGCCGGCGCCAGCGGCGTGGTGATCCGGCTGCGGCCGGTACCGGCCGCCGACAACCCGGGCTATCCTGCGGCCCTGCCGCTGGTCACCGACTGCCAGAGCTGTCATCCCGAGCAGGTGGCGCAGTGGTCGAGCTCGGTGCACGCGGGCGCCGGTACCGACGTCTGGGTGCTCGATCTGCTCGCCGGCACCGGCACGCCGGGGGGCTCGGCGGGCTACGTCTTCCGCGACACCCACGATCCCGACGAGAGCGGTTTCTGCGCCACCTGCCACAACCCGATGGCGGACGTCTTCGACCCGGGCAACGTGTTCATGGACGAGGTGACGGATCCGGCGGGCCTGGAGGGCGTGTCGTGTGTCGCCTGTCATCAGGTCGACGCGGTCGACGGCCCGCTCAGCGGGCTGCACCACCTCGGCAGCTCGACCTACCGCTTTCCCGAGGCGGTCCAGCTTCCGACCTCGCAGCACGTGTGGGGACCGCTGCCCGACGCGAGCTTCCTCGGTATGGCGACCGCCTACGCGCCGGTGTACGGCGAGTCGCGCTACTGCGCCTCGTGCCACGAGTACGTCAACCCGGCGAACGGCGCCCCGGGCCAGCACACCTTCAGCGAGTGGGCGGCGTCGCCCTATGCGGCGCCGGGGCCCGGCTTCCGCTCCTGCCAGGACTGCCACATGCCGGATGCCGACGGCCCTGGCACGGTCGCCGCGATCGGCGACGCCCCCGAGAGGCCAGCGGACCAGCGGCACGCGCACGACATGATCGGGGCGACGCCGCAGTCCCTGGCCGACGCCATCCTGCTCGACACCGTCGCCTGGCAGGACGGCAGTCTGCTCCGGGTACGCGCCACCGTGACCAACGCCGGGGCCGGCCACGCCTTCCCCTCCGGGATTTCGATACGCAATGCGCTGCTGGTGGTCGAAGCCAGGCTCGAGGGCGCCCCGCTCGTCCAGGTCTCCGGGCCGACGGTTCCCTGGTGGGCCGACGACGAGGTGCCCGGCGTCCAGGACGGCGACTACGCCGGCCGGCCCGGAACCGGCTTCGCCAAGGTTCTCGAGGGACGGATCAACGGCCAGGGGGACGTGGTGCGGCCGGTGCTCTTCATCGACGCCGAGGGGGTCGCGGAGGACTCGCTGCTGCCGGCCGCGGGGGTCTCCGAGAGCGATCTCACCTTCGCGCTGCCGACGTTTCTTCCCGCGGGCGCGTCGATCGAGGTCGAGGCAAGGCTCCTGTACCGCCGAGCCTGGCGCGCGCTCGCGGTGACCAAGGGATGGACGACGACGCCTCAAGGTGGGCCAATCGAGATCGAGGTCGCCCGTGACGTGCTCGGGGTGGCGGTGTCCACCGGGCAGGTGGGCGACATCCCGACCATGGGGCCGCTCGGCGCCACGGCTCTGGTGCTGCTGATTGCCGGCGTCGCCGTGCTGCTGCTGCGGCGCCGCGCGCCGCAGGGGGCCTCAGGGCCCCGAGACCACGGCTGACCACGGCGAGGAGAAGCCGTCACACTCGAAGCCGTCGCCGAAGATCCCGCCGGAGTCGGCACCCAGACGGTAGAGGACGCCGCCGTTGTAGTCGGCGACGTAGAGTTCTCCTCGCTCGTCCTCGCCGAAGGTGGTGATGTTGAAGGGGGCCTCCCCGAGAAGCTCGGCGAGCCAGCCCGTGGGGCCCTGCCAAGCGGTCCACACGTAGCCCGCACAGTAGTCGGCGAGAAGGTAGCGGCCCGCGAGCTCCGGATGGTCGTGGCCGCGGTACCGGTACCCTCCGATGACGGCGCAGGCGTAGCTCGGAAGACCGACGTGGCTGTACTCGAGGATGGGCAGGGTGAAGTCGGCCGGGTTGTCGGAGCAGCCCGGGCTCGGACCGTCCGGGGGGCCGGTGTAGGGGTGTGCTCCCTCGGCGCAGTCCCAGCCGTAGTTGAGTCCGCCGGGCGAGCCCGCGGGCTCCAGGTTGACCTCCTCCCACCTGGCCTGGCCGACGTCGGCCACAAAGAGATCACCGGTGCAACGGTCGAAGCTGAAGCGCCAGGGATTGCGCAGTCCGATCGCCCAGATCTCCGCTCGAGTCGCAGGGTCGTCGACGGGCGTCTCGAGAAACGGGTTGTCGCTCGGTATGGAATAGTTGCGATCCGGATCGTCGGGGAAGGCGTCAGATCCAATGTCGATGCGCAGGATCTTGCCGAGGAGGGTGTCGAGGTCCTGGCCGCGGCCGAACGGATCTCCTCCGGTGCCGCCGCCACCGTCGCCGATCGCGATGTAGAGGTATCCGTCCGGGCCGAACGCGATCTGACCGCCGTTGTGTTTCACGAACGGCTGGGGAAAGGTAATGACAACGTGTCTGCTCGTCGGGTCGAGCGTGTTCGGCTCGCCCGAGGAGATGGTGAACCTGGCCACCATGGTGAAGTGGCTCGACCCGGTGGTGCCGGGTGGGTTGGGCGCACTCCAGTGCAGGTAGACGTGGCCGTTGTCGGGGAAGCCAGGATCGACCGCGATACCGAGCAGGCCCTGCTCGAAGTCGTCGGTCACCACGTCGGTGAGCGTCAGGGCCGGGGCTGGCAGGAGCGCACCGTCGGCGACGACGCGGACGGAACCGCCGCGTTCGCACAGCAGGAGGCGACCGCTGCCGTCGTGGACGCCGGTGATGCAGACGGGATGCACGAGGCCCGACCCGACCGGGTTCAGAGTGAGCGACGCCCCGAATGCGCTGCCGGTCGCGAGGGAGGACAGAGCGAGAGCGGCACTGACGCGCTGGGGCGAGGTTGCCATGGGTCAGCGCCCCGGCACGGTGGCCGACCAGGCGGAGGCGTCGCCGACGCACTCGAAGCCGTTGCCGAAGATCCCGCCGGAGTCGGTACCCAGACGGTAGAGGACGCCGCCGTTGTAGTCGGCGACGTACAGCTCTCCTCGCTCGTCCTCGCCGAAGGTGGTGATGTTGAAGGGGGCGTCGACACCCAGCGAGAAGCTCCACAGCCCGGCCGCCTCGATGGCCGTCCAGATGTAGCCGCTGCAGTAGTCCGCGAACAGGTAGCGGCCGACGAGGTCGGGATGCTCCGACCCACGATACCGGTAGCCTCCGGTCACCGAGCAGGCGAAGGCCGGGAACTGGGAGTGGCTGTACTCGAGGATCGGCGGTTGGAAGCCACCGGCCGTGCTGTCGCAGATCGCACCCGAGCCACCATAGGGGTGGCTTCCCTCGCATGGGTTCCAGCCGTAGTTGACCCCTCCGGGGCTGCCGGCCGGCTCGAAGTCGACCTCCTCCCACACGTTCTGACCGACGTCGCCGATGAACAGGTCGCCGGCACAGCGGTCGAAGCTGAAGCGCCAGGGGTTGCGCAGCCCCCAGGCCCAGATCTCGCCGAGGGTCGCCGGGTCGTCGACCGGCGCCTCGACGAAGGGGTTGTCCGGGGGAACGCGGTAGTTGCGCTCGGGGTCGGCGGGGAAGTCGTCGCCGTCGACGTCGATCCGGAGGATCTTGCCGAGCAGGGTGTCGAGGCTCTGGGCCCGGTCGAGTGGGTCGCCGCCGGAGCCGCCGTCGCCGAGAGCGATGTACAGGTAGCCGTCGGGTCCGAAGGCGAGCTGGCCGCCGTTGTGGTTCGAGAAATCCTGCGGCCAGGTGAGGACGGTGAGCCGGCTGGCGGGATCGGCGACGTTCGGGTCCGCCTGGGAGATGGTGTAGCGCGCGATTACCGAGAGGTGATTTGCGCTGCCGCCGGCGGTCGAGTAGTGGACGTAGAAGTGCCCGTTGCTCGAGAACTCGGGGTGGAAGGCGAGCCCGAGGAGGCCGCGCTCGCCGCCCGACAGAACCGCCGGCGGAGTGACCAGGGGGGTCGGGAGCACGGTGCCGCCTGCGTCGACGACCCGGACCGCGCCGGTCTGCTGGCAGACGAACAGCCGGCCCGACCCGTCCCCGGCGTGGCTGACGCAGATCGGGTCCACCAGCCCCGAGGCAAAGGGCGCCAGAGTGAGGTCGACGGCGTTGCCCGGGAAAGCGGCGAAGACCAGCCCGAGGGCGAGGGGCAGGACGCAGATTCTGGGACTTGTTCTCGGCACGGTGACACCTCCGATGGCGAGAACCTCGAGGTCGGCCGAGATACTCCCGGCGGGGTGGCCTGCGGCTGTTTGCCCGTGCTGCCGTGCACAGCCCCCGGCAGGGGAGTCCACCTTCTTGACTGCAGGGCCACCGAGGAAGACGAGCGACCCGCGGTGGTACCGATTCGCCGCCGTCGTGGCCCTGGCGGCGGAGCGGATCGGGATCCCCTCCGTCAGCAACTGCCCGGACGAGCGGCTGGACGAGGTCGCCTGTTGTGCGCGGTTCGTCGCGGGCTGGCTGCGCGAGGCGGGCCTCGAGATGAGGCGCCCGGTTGTCTAGTCGCCGTCGAAGATGCCGCCGATGCCGCCGAGCTGGCCGAGCACCGAGCCCTCGCCGCGGTTCTTGCCGCCGGCCTGCGGCGCCGACTGCCAGATTCGGCCTGCGAGCCGGCTGAAGGGGAGGGACTGCAGCCACGCCCGGCCCGGTCCGGTCAGCTTGGCGAAGAAGAAGCCCTCGCCGCCGAAGATCGCCGACTTGACGCCACCGACGAACTCGATGTCGTAGGACACCGACCGGTCGAGGGCGACGATGCAGCCGGTGTCGACCCGCAGGGTCTGCCCAGCAGCCAGCTCGCGCTCGACGATGGTGCCGCCGGCATGGACGAAGGCGAGGCCGTCGCCCTCGAGCTTCTGCATGATGAAGCCCTCGCCGCCGAACAGGCCGACTCCGATCTTCCTCTGAAAGGCGATGCCCACCGACACCCCCTTGGCCGCGCACAAGAAGGCGTCCTTCTGGCAGATGAGGGTGCCGCCGAGCTGCTGGAGGTCGACCGCGATGATCTTGCCGGGGTAGGGCGAGGCGAAGGCGACCCGGGCCTTGCCCCTTCCCTCGTGGGTGAACACCGTCATGAACAGGCTCTCGCCGGTGAGCAGCCGTTTGCCGGCGCCGACCAGCTTGTCCATGAACCCGCCCTGCTGGTTCGCACC
>CAZKKP010000016.1:0-2074 GCA_964553295.1 uncultured Thermoanaerobaculia bacterium
AGTGTTGGCGCCGAGCGAGGCCGAGATCCTGGCGCACGACGACCTCAAGCTGGTGATCGAGTCGGTCGAGCGGCTGGTGATCGACCGCGTGCTCCGGCGGACTTTCGGCAATCAGAGCAAGGCGGCGCGGATCCTCAACCTGTCTCGCGGCGCCTTGATCGCCAAGATCAAGGAGTACGAGGTCCCTGACTACCGGTCGCTCCGGCGGCGACGCTGAGCACGGCCGCCGGCGCCGACCGCCACCTCCCCCGGGGCGGGTCGCGCCACCAGCTCGAGCACGCGATCCCAGTTGAACCCCAGCCAGATCAGGAACGGGAACGAGAAGCGTCCCGGCAGGTCGGTGAAGTACCGCCAGAAGCCGTAGAAGTTCCGGGCCAGGTCGGAGTAGTGCTGCTGGCTCCACTCGCCGAGCCCGAGCGCGTACAGTGTCTTGACGTGGAAGTACAGGTTGAGGGCCTGGGTGAGGTAGAGAATCGACCACCCCATGAACAGCCGCTCGAGCTGGCGGCGGGACCACGGCCGCGGCAGGGCGAGAAAGAGCGCGAGCATGACGATCGTGTTGAAGTGATTCTCCGTCAGAGGGATGTGTGGGATGCGCGAGTCCGAGCGGAAGTCCGCCCGGATCACCTTGACGCGGTGGTCCTCGGGCTCGAGCCGTGTCACTCTGGGGTACTCGAAGGCGCGGATCAGGGTCTGGGTGAGCCAGGGGACAGCGTGGTCGAGGGCCGGGCGCAGCGCGAGCCAGACCGACATGGCGATCAGCAGGGTGAACGGCAGCCGGCGCAGGAATCGCAGGTGCGGCGCCAGCGGCGCTCGCCTGGAGTCGCTCGGCGGTCTCGGGTCAGGCGCCATGGTGGGAGCCTCGTCAGGCCTGGGCCCGCTCGAGAGTCGCGAAGCGGTGCGCCCACAGCACCCACAGGGCGACGCCGGCGAGGATGACCAGGGACTGCCAGATGAACACGTGGCTCTGGTTGAAAAACTGCGGCAGGAAGACGCCGATGTAAAACAGCGACACGATGCGGATCTGGTTGATCACCTGGATCGCGAGCAGGCCGCCGATGACCCCGATCGCCTTCGCTCCGGGGCGTGCCGGAAAAGCGATGACTCCGGACAGGAAGATCAGGCTGGTGATCAGGCCGTTGCAGCCGTTGTAGATCGTCACCGCGAACCGGGGCGATGACAGGACGCAGCCGTTGATCGTCAGGTCTTCACCGAGGAGCAGCAGGATGTGTCCGGACATGGTCGCGATGAACGTCGTGTAGGGGATCACGACGTGGTCGTTCACCGGCCGCAGGGCGACCACCGTGAAGCTCACGCCGAGGATCGTCAGGAAGAGAATCAGAAACCGTGACTCCGGGCGCTGCCAGAGAGCTCTCAGCTGCATGGGGTCCAACCTCCGCGGCCCTTGGCCGGTCGCCTATGATAACCCGCCGGCGATCCGGAGGAGCTCCCTCTCGAGCTCCAGCGCGGAGGCGAAGCGCTCGGCGGGTTCCTTGCGCAGGCAGCGCAGGATCACCGCGGCGAGATCCTGCGAAAGGTCCGGTGCGAGCTCGCGTGGGTCCGGCGGCTGCTGCTCGAGGTGCGCGTCGAGCACGTTGCCGCGAGCGAAGGGTGGCCGGCCGGTGGCGAGGTGGAAGGCAGTCGCGCCGAATGCGTAGATGTCGGTGGCCGGGGTCGGCATCTCGCCCCGGATCTGCTCCGGCGCCATGTAGTAGGGTGTGCCGCACACCGAGGCCGAGCCCCCGTCGCCGAGGTCGAGCCGTGCGGCGATGCCGAAGTCGAGGATCTTCAGCTGCAGGTTCTCGGTCACCAGCACATTGCCGGGCTTGAGGTCGCGGTGGATCACGTGCCGGCTGTGGGCGTAGGCGACCGCCCCGGCAAGCCTCGCCAGCAGCATCGGCAGGTGCCGGCGTACGGTCGTGGGGTCGGTGCGCAGGAGCTGGTCGAGGCCCCGACCCTTGACGTACTCCATGGCGATGAAGTAGCCGTCGAACCCGGCTTCGAAGTCGTACACCGTGACGATGCCGGGGTGGTTGAGGGTCGCCGCCGCCTTGGCCTCGAGCTCGAGCCGTGC
>CAZKKP010000016.1:2084-6835 GCA_964553295.1 uncultured Thermoanaerobaculia bacterium
GCCGCCTCCTCCTGAGAGGTCGTGCGCAGCACCTTGATGGCGACCTCGCGCTCCAGCCGGGTGTCCCGCGCCCGGTAGACCACACCCATGCCGCCTCGGCCGAGCTCGTCGAGGATCTCGTAGCGCTGCTGCGCCGGCAGCGGTCCCGGCACCGCGGATTCGAAGCCGCCGTCGGCGTAACTCGTGGTCGTCGGCTCGAGCCTCTGCCGCACCTCGAGTTCCCGGCGGAGCTGCTGGGCGGACGTCGAGGAGTAGTCGAAGGCGAGGATCCGCTCGACGTGGCCGGCGGCGGCCTCGAGATCCCCCGCCTCGAGCAGCAGCCGGGCGAGGGCGACCGCGGGTCCGACCCGTCGCGGCTGCAGGGCGACCCCGACGACAGCTCGCTGCAGGCAGGCGATGGCCAGCTCGAGGTTGCTTTCGGCTCGGGCCCACATCGCCATGTCGAGAATCACGTCGGCGATGTCCGGAACCGGACCCGGGAAGCTCTGCAGGACGCTGCAGGCGTCTGCCAGCCGGTCCGCGCGGTGCAGCTCGACCAGGGCGTCCTGCAAGAACCCGAGCCGGGCCAGACAGCCGGCGATGGGCAGCGGATCCCCCAGGGAGCGGTACAGCTCGAGGGCCCGGGCGTCCTCGCCGGCACGCTCAGCGGCCTGAGCGGCTTTCTCCAGGTTGCCGGCGAGCTCGTACACGTCGCTCGCCTCACCCCAGCGTCCGAGCTGCTCGAGGATCGGCGCCGCCAGGTCCCACCGTTGTGCGCCGCGGGCCAGCTCGGCCGCCGCCCCACCCTGTCCGGCCGCCACGAGCCGCGCCACCGCCTCCTCGGTGCGGCCGGCGTCGCTGAGGAGGCCGACCATCGACTCCTCCATGCCGAGCTCGGCGAGCATGGGAATCAGGGCCTCGGTCTCGCTGGCGATCCGCTTGCGGAGGCGGACGACGTCGGTCGAGCTGCCGTCGCCCCGTTGTTCCGCGACGCGGAGCTTCTCGCGGTCCTGCTCCAGGCCTTGCATGCGGAGCGCGGCAGACTGTCGGTGGCGGCCCGAGGCGGCCTCCTCGTGGGCCGCCGCGTCAAGCAATCCGGCTCGGCGGTAGGCGGCGGCGGCGCGCGGGTGGTCGCCAGCGATGCGCCAGGACTCCGCCGCCGCCCGCCACTTGCCCTCCTCCTCGGCCATGATCGCCAGCACCTCGTGGTCGCGGACCTCCTCTGCCGCCCGGCGGGCGGCCTGGAACGCGGAGGTGGTGGGCTGCAGTCGGTGACTCTGCAGAGCCACCTTGGCTGCGCGCACCGCACGGAGGGGCTCGCCCGCCCGGGTCCAGGCCTCGATCGACTCCTCGAAGCGGCCGTCGTTGGTCAGCCACGTCGCCAGCTCGTGGTCGCACTGTCTGGCCAGCTCGCCGCGCCCGAGCTCGCGATAGAGTCGCCCGGCCCGTTCGAGGCCGTCCCCGCCTGCCCGGCGGAAGAGCTCGGCGGCCTGCTCCTTCCTGCCCAGCGACATGGCGGCCTGGGCGGCGGAACGCCAGTCCCGTCCGCGCTCGAAGAGCCTGACCGCGCGCTGTGCTCGGCCGGCCCGCATGTAGATCTCGGCCGCGCCGCGGAAATCGCGGCGGTGCTCGAGCCTTCGCGCCAGGGAAAGCTGCGGGTCGCGGTTGCGCAGCAGTCTGACGGCGCCGATCAGGATGAGCAGGATTGCCCCGGCGTTGGCGGCGATGGTGACGTCCGGCTCTGACAGGCGCTCGATGAGTGGCGCGGCGGCGCCCGGCAGCAGGCCCAGGAAATGGGGCGTGTTGGCGGCGATCGCCAGGACGAAGCCACCGAGGATCAGAGGCATGGCCCGGGGGCGGCGACCCGACGTCACTGCCAGGCCGACCACACATCCGACCAATGACGAGACCACAGGCTCCACCGAGCCATTCTACCGCGCTTCGACCGTGGGGACCCGGTTGAAATTTTATAAGGAGTCGCTCATATTCATGGCGGACGAGGACGGCCGGAGCGTCGCCGAGTCCCGCAGGAGGTCAATGTGGCGACGGACTACTACCAGGTGCTCGGCGTCTCACGCGACGCCGACGCCGCTGAGATCAAGAAGGCCTATCGAAGACTGGCTCGCAAGCACCACCCGGACGTCAACCCGGGCAACGCCGAGGCGGAGCAGCGCTTCAAGCAGGTGCAGGAGGCGTATGCCGTGCTGTCGGACAAGGACAAGCGCCGCCAGTACGACACCTTCGGCACCGTCGACGGCGACCCGGCCGGTTTTGACCCTTTCCGCCGCGCTCGGGGTGGCGGCGGCTGGAGCGACCGGGGGTTCCGGGTCGAGTTCGGCGACGCCGGCTTCGGCCAGGTGGGTGGCTTCCAGGACCTCGGCGAGATGTTCGGCGAGGTGTTCGGCGGCCGGCCCCGGACGGCTCGGCCGCGTCAGCAGCGGGGGGTGGACCTTCACGCCGCCGTCGAGATCGAGCTCGAGGAGGCGGTGCGCGGGACCACGATCACCCTCCCGGTGCAGCGCCAGGTGCGCTGCGCCGAGTGCGGCGGCGGTGGCGCCGCGGGCTCTTCCACCTGCGGCGCCTGCCGAGGGCGGGGTGAGGTGATCGCGACCGAACGGCTCAGGGTCAAGGTGCCGGAGGGCATCGCCGACGGCAAGAAGGTCCGGGTCGCGGGCAAGGGCTCGGAGGGACGCGAGGGGGGCGCCGCAGGGGACCTGCTGGTGGCCGTCCACATTCGCCCGCACCCGTACTTCCGTCGCGAGGGAGACGACATCCACACCACGGTGCCGATCACCTTCCCCGAGGCCTACCGGGGCGCCGAGATCGAGGTCGGCACCGTTCACGGCCCGGTGCGCGCCAAGGTGCCGCCCGGAACCAGCTCGGGTCGGACCTTCCGGCTCCGTGGCAAGGGGGTGAGAAACCTGCGGACCCTCGCCTTCGGCGACCACCTCTACACGGTCGAGATCGTGGTCCCCAAGGTGATGTCGCCAGCCGGGGAGGACGCCGCGCGCCGGGTCGCCGACCTCTACGACGGCGACCCCCGCGGCCACCTCCCGCGCAGCCTGTGACCGCAAGCGTCGTGGCCAGCTGCCGAGCCGACACCCACGCCAGCCCGAGCCCGTAACCGGCCGCTGCCGGCACGGGCCCGGGCTCGGGAATGGGTTTCGACCCGGACGTGCTACACCGTCGGCATGGCGGTGCGGCGCATCCTGACCTACGGCGACCCCCGGCTGGAGGCCGAGAACGCCCCGGTGGCGCGCTTCGACTCCGAGCTCGACGCGCTCGTCGTCGACCTGTTCGAGACCTCATGGGCGGCCCCCGGGCTCGGGCTCGCGGCGCCCCAGGTGGGGGTGAACCTGCGGTTGGCCGTGATCGACCTGTCGGTGGGCAGGGACCCCGACCAGCGGCTGGTCCTCGCCAACCCCGAGATCGTCTGGCAGGAGGGCAGGGTGTCCCAGGAGGAGGGCTGCCTGTCCTTCCCGTCCCTCTACACCACCATCGCCCGACCGCGGCGTCTGCGCGTCCAGTTCCAGGACCACCACGGCGAGCCGCGCGCCCTCGAGGCCGACGGCCTGCTCGCCCAGGCGCTGTGCCACGAGCTCGACCATCTCGAGGGTCGCCTCCTCGTCCACCACCTGCGCGGCATGAAGAAGAGCCTCTTCCTCCGCCGCGTCGAGAAGATGCGGTCCCTCGGTGTTTGGCGGTGAGGCTGTCACTGAGGAGCCGTCAGCTCTCGGCTCTCAGCTCCCACTCCCACCCCTGTCGACCACGAGCTTCCGAAAAGCCGAGCGCTGCCAGCTGCCAGCTATCCTTCCCGCATCCGCCGGATCACCGCTTCCACCGTGGCTTCGGCGCGGCGTTCGTAGAAGCTCTCGAGCACCTCGCGGACCTCGGGATGGTCCTGGGCGATGGCGTCCACGTCGTCCTTGACCAGCTCGATGGCGGTGACCGTGGTCTTGGCCGTGATGGTCGCGGTGCGCGGCCGGCCAGTCAGCAGGGAGACCTCGCCGAAGAAGTCGCCCGGGCCGAGCTCGGCCAGGGGAAGGTGCTCGCCGCGCTCGCCGCGGGTGAAGACCTTGACCCGGCCGGAGACGATCAGGAAGAGGCTCGAGCCCTGCTCGCCCTCGGTGACGATGATGTCGCCCTCGTCATAGGAGCGCAGCGAGGTCGAGGACAGGATGCGCTCGAGGGCCGCCTCGGGGAAGGCGCTGAACAGCGAGGATGCCTGCCGCTCCTTGTCCTGCTCCTGCTCGTCCGACTGCGCGGGCTCGACACTGCCGAGCAGCTCGTCGGCGTCGAGCACGACGGCGTCGTCGTCGCCCGGAGCGGACTGCAGCGGGGCCGGCTCCTTCACCGTGACCGCGGTGGGCGGCCGGCCGGGCCGCTGGCGAAGCGCCAGTCGCTCGGCCAGCGGCAGCTTGCTCTGGCGGTCCTCCTCGATCAGCCGGGCGAGCTCGGCGTGCACGTCGTCGAGCTCGGGCTTCAGTCGGATCACCTTCTTGTACAGCGCGATGGCCTTGGCGTAGAAGCCGTCCCTGGCATACTTCTCGGCGAGTTCCCGGTAGACCTCGACGGCGCGCTCGCGGTCGCCCGCGAGGCCGAGGATCTCCGCTTGCCGGAGCAGCAGGTTGAACTGGCTCGGGTTGTTGCGCAGCTCGGCGGCAACCGCCTGAAGGGCCTTGTCGTACTCCTTGTTGGCCAGGTAGCGGTCGAGCTGCTCGATACGTGGCTTGGAGAATCCGAACCTCATGCTCTCTCCTTGAGGCGGGCGG
>CAZKKP010000016.1:6845-12490 GCA_964553295.1 uncultured Thermoanaerobaculia bacterium
CGCCCGCCAGGCGGCGTCGACGCGCTGCCGCTCGAGCGCGGGGTCGAAGGTCGTCGGCCGACCCTCGACCACCACCAGCCGCCCGCTGACGACGACGTGGCGCACGTCCGACGCAACCGCTCCGTGCACCAGGCGCGCCGCCGGGTCGCCGCCGGGCAAGGTGTGCCAGCCGCCGAGATCGACGACGATGACGTCCGCCGCCTTGCCGGGCTGAAGCGTGCCGATCTCGTCCTCGAGCCCGAGCGCCGCCGCCCCCTCCCGGGTCGCGAGCTCGAGGACCCGCCAGGCGGACAGGGCGGTCGGCCCGTGGCGGAGCCCGTGCAGCGTTGCTGCCAGGCTCATCTCGTGGAACATCGAGAGCCGGTTGTTGCATGGCGGGCCGTCGGCGCCGAGGGCGACACGGACCCCGGCGGCGAGCAGGCGCGGCACGTCGGCGATGCCCGAGGCGAGCTTGAGGTTGGCGCCGGGACAGTGGCAGATCGTGGTGCCGGTGCGGGCGAGGATCGCCACCTCCTCGTCCTCGAGATGGACGCCGTGGGCGAGGACCACGTCGCCGCCGGTCAGACCGACGTCGTCAAGGGCGGCAAGGTACGAACGCCCGCTGGCGGCCCGGACCGCGCGGACCTCGTCACGGTTCTCCGAGGCGTGGCTGTGCAGCAGCCAACCGTTGGCCCGGGCGAGGTCGCGGCAGCCCAGGAGCAGCTCGCGGCTGCACGACAGCACGAAGCGCGGCGCCACGGCGTAGCGCAGCCGGCCGTCGGCGGCGCCGTGCCAGCGCCGGCCGAGGGCCTCGGCGTCGGCCAGGGAGCGCTCGGTGTCCTCGAGCAGTCCGGGCGGCACGCCGTCGCCGACGTCCATGTGGGTCTTGCCGGAGACCAGCCGGATGCCGAGCCTGTCCGCGACCTCGAAGACCCGCTCGTGGTCGTGGGTCGTGCCGAGGTCGAGGGCGGTGGTGGTGCCGCCGGCGAGCAGCTCGGCGATGCCGAGCACCGCCGCCGCCTCGACGCCGTCGCCGTCGAGGGCGGCCTCGTAGGGCCAGGTGCGGCGGGTCAGCCAGTCGAGCAGCTCGAGGCCGTCGGCCTGGTGCCTCAGCAGCGACTGGACGACGTGCACGTGGCACTGGACGAAGCCCGGCAGCACCGCGGCCCCGCTGGCGTCGAGATCCTGTCGTGCCAGGAAAGCGGCGCCGGCGCCCGGGCCGACGGCGACGACTCGGCCGCGGTCGATCACCACCTCGCCGCGCTCCGCCTCGAAGGACCCGGTCATGGGCAGCACCAGACCCCCTCGGATCACCAGGTCCACGTCCTGTCGCATCGGGGAAATACTGTCATTGCATGGGGATGGTGTCAAACTGGTGAGACTTTGGGCCGCATGCTATGGTGCGCCGGATGGCCGCTGCGGTCTCGATCGTCTTCGACGATGTCGCCAAGCGTTACGACGCCCGGGTCGTCTTCCGCGCGGTTTCGGGCCGGGTCGGACCCGGCGAGGTGCTGGTCCTCAGCGGGCCCAACGGCGCCGGCAAGTCGACCCTGTCGGCGATCCTCTGCGGTCTGCTGCGGCCGACCCGGGGCACGGTTCGTCACCTCGGGGGCGACGGCTGCGAGATCGAGCGCGCCGAGTGGCGTCACCACCTCGGCGCGGTGGCGCCGGCGCTGGCGGTCTACGACGAGCTGACCGCGCTGGAGAACCTCCGCTTCTTCTCCCGCGTCCGGGGCATGAGGGAGGCCGAGGCCCGATGCCGGGAGTGCCTGGTCGCGGTCGGTCTCGATCCGGATCGGACGACCCTCGTCCAGGGCTTCTCGACCGGCATGCAGCAGCGCCTCAAGATCGCCCAGGCGATGCTGCACGCCCCGCCGGTGCTGTTCCTCGACGAACCCGGCTCGAACCTCGACCCGGCCGGCCAGGACTGGCTCGAGGGCTGGGTGGCCGAGCAGGTGGCCGGCGGCCGCACCGTCGTGCTGGCGACCAACGACCGACGGGAGATGGGCTGGGGGACCCACCGTGTGGCGCTTCCTGGCTGAGGCTGCGGCGGTCGCCGGCAAGGACCTGCGGGCCGAGCTGCGCACGCGGGTGGCGGTGAACTCGCTGCTGCTGTTCGCGGTCACCACCCTGGCGGCGGTCGCCTACACCATCGGCCCCTTCCGCCTCGAGCCCGCAGACCGGCCGTTCCTGCTCTCGACCCTGCTCTGGATCGTGGTGTTCTTCGCCGCCCTGGCCGGGCTCGACCGCTCCTTCGTCAAGGAGGAGGAGAGCCACACCGCGCCGCTGCTCCGGCTGGCCGCCTCGGCGCACGTCGTGTGGCTCGGCAAGCTGCTCTACAACCTGGTGCTGCTGACCGTGCTGATGGCCGTCCTGGTGCCGCTGTACTGCGTCCTGATGGGGCTCGAGATCCAGCTGTTGGGCTGGTTCGTGCTGGTGCTCGTGCTCGGCGGCTACGCTCTGGCGGTGACCACCACCATCGTCGCCGCGATCATCGCCCGGGCGATGACCCGGGGTGCGCTGTTCTCCGTGCTGTCGCTGCCGCTACTGCTGCCGCTGCTGATCTTCGTCATCCAGGGCACCACCGGCGCCATCCAGGCCGACCTCGAGCTGGTGCGCTCGACGGTGCCCGCCGTGCTCTCCTACGGCGGCATCATGACCGTCCTCTCGGCCTGGCTGTTCCCGGTGGTCTGGGCGGAGTGAGTCCGGCAGCGGCGCCGGAATCCCGAGATCCTGCTATCCTGTCTCGGAATGGCGGGTTGCGCCCGACCCGGTCGGAGGCCCCGTCGTGAACCCAGCGGAGCGACGATGACCGTCTCGACCCTTCTCAAGTGTTTGCTGCTGCTCGTGATGAGCGCCGCGATCGTGGGCGCCTTCCTGTACGTGCCGAAGGCCGAGGCGTTCATCGGCGAGTCGTCGCGGATCGTCTTCTTCCACGTCCCGACGGCATGGGTGGCAGTGCTCGCCTTCCTGATGTCCTGCGTCACCTCGATCATGTACCTGTACCGCCAGCAGCCGGTCGACGACATCCGGGCCGCCGTCAGCTCGGGCCTCGGCTTGCTGTTCTGCGCCCTCGCCACGATCACCGGCGCGGTGTTCGCGAAGATCATGTGGGGCGCATACTGGAACTGGGACCCCAGGCAGACCTCGATCACCATCTTGCTGCTGATCTACGCCGCCTACTTCGCCCTGCGCGGCGCCATCCAGGACCCGGAGCGGAGAGCGAGCCTGGCTGCGGTCTACGCGATCCTCGCCTTCGTCACGGTGCCGTTCCTGGTCTTCGTGGTGCCGCGCATCTACTGGTCGCTGCACCCCGACACCATCATCAACACCCGTGGAGTCAACGAGTTCGACTCCCGGCACACGCAGGTGCTCATGGCCTCGCTGGTTGCCTTCACCGGACTGTATATATGGTTATATACTATCGGCTGCCGGGTCGAAGCACTGTGGCACCGGCGCCAACAGGAGGTCCTGTAAATGTCCGGTCTCGTCGGCGTCATGGCGGTGACCCTGGTCATCTGGATCGGCCTGTTCGGCTACGTCTACCAGGTGGACCGACGAGTCCGCCGCCTGGAGGGTTCTGATGAGTGATCCGCGACGCCAGCGACGCGTGTGGTACGCCATCGGCGCCGTGTTGGTGATCGCGTTCGCCGCCTACGGCTTCACCTCCTTCCGCTCCAACCTGACGCCCTACGTCTCCTTCGAGGAGGCGATGGCCCGAGGCGCCAAGGTGCAGGTGGCGGGGAGCCTGGTCGCCAACTCGACGCGCTTCGCCGAGGCGACCCAGGAGCTGCACTTCGGCCTCGAGGAAGCGTCCGGCCGGCGGATGGACATCCACTACGCGGGCATCAAGCCGGGCAACTTCGAGGAGGCGACCCAGATCGTCGCGATCGGCTCCTACCGCGAAGGCGCATTCCACGCCGAGCAGCTGCTCGTCAAGTGCCCGTCCAAGTACCAGGGCCTCGACGACGCCCCGACCTCGCCCGCGAGCACGACCTGAGGGAGCCCGCGCTCCCGACCCGGGACGGTGAGCCCTCGACCCGTTCCGTACCACCCCTGCCCCGACCTCCGAAGGGAGCGTTGCATGTACCTGCCCGGCACCGTCCTGATGTGGTTGGCCTTCTTCCTCGGCGCCGCCTCGACGATCCTGTACGCCCTGGCGGTCGCCGGTCGCGAGCCGGCGCGCGTCGCGGCGCGCCAGACCTACGTCCTGATGACCGGGGCGATCGTCGCGGCCGCGGCGTTGCTGATGTACCTGTTGGTCACCCATGACTACCGTCTCGCCTACGTCTGGGCCTACTCCGACAACCTGCTGCCGCTGTACTACCTGGTCTCGACCTTCTGGGCCGGCCAGGAGGGCAGCTTCCTGCTCTGGATCTTCTTCGGCGTGCTCCTCGGCCTGCCGCTGATGCGCTACGCCCGGGCCTACGAGTCCCGGGCCATGATCTTCTACAACCTGACCCTGCTGTCGCTGATCGTGCTGCTGCTCAAGCAGGACCCGTTCCGCTTCCACGAGGGCATGGCCGCCGGCCAGGTGCCGATGGACGGGCAGGGCCTCAACCCGCTCCTGCAGAACCCGTGGATGGCCATCCACCCGCCAGTGATGTTCATCGGCTACGCGGCGGCGGCGGTGCCCTTCGCCTTCGCCATGGCGGCCATGTGGATGAAGCGCTACGACGAGTGGACCAAGGTGACCCTGCCCTGGGTGCTGGTCTCCTTCGGCACTCTCGGCCTGGGGATCATGCTCGGCGGCTACTGGGCCTACGAGACCCTCGGCTGGGGCGGGTACTGGGGCTGGGACCCGGTGGAGAACGCCTCCCTGGTGCCCTGGCTGTTCACCGGCGCGCTGGTCCACGGCATGCTGCTGCAGCGGGGCCGCAACCGCTTCCGGAGGCTCAACCTCTTCCTCGCCATCATGGCCTACCTGTTCGTCGTCTACGCCACCTTCCTGACCCGCTCCGGCGTGCTCGCGGACTTCTCGGTGCACTCCTTCGTCGAGCTCGGCATCACCGGCTGGCTGATCTTCAACATGTCGTTCTTCCTCGCCGCCGGGCTCGGGCTGCTCGCCTGGCGGTGGCGCTCGATTCCGTCCGAGATCGGCGAGGAGCCCTTCGCCTCGCGGACCATCTTCTTCGTCGTCGGCATCGTGCTCCTGATGTTGACCGGCGTCGTGGTCGCCGTCGGCACCTCGGCGCCCCTGATCTCCCGGCTGTGGGGCGCGCCTGCCCAGGTCGGCCCGGAGTTCTACAACGCCATGGGTTACTGGCTGGCCATCGCCTTCGCCGTGTTCCTCGGCGGATCGCCGTTCCTCGGCTGGACCCGGGCCCACGAGGGCGCCGCTCGGCGGCTCGCTGTGGTGCTCGGGGCGACCGTGGTGCTGCTCGCCGTCGGCGGGCTTCTCGGCCTGACCGGCTGGAAGGCCTACCTGTACGTCGGCGCGGTGCTCTTCGCCATCCTCGCCAACGTCTGGGCGACGGTCGAGAAGGCGCAGCGCCGGCAGTGGGCGGCCGCCGGCGGTGTCTTCTCCCACGTCGGCATGAGCCTGATGATGCTCGCCTTCCTCACCACCGGCTGGCTCGCGGAGGGGACCAAGGTGCGCCTGTTCAAGGACCAGCCGGTCGAGGTGTTGGGCCGGGGCGGCCAAGCCACGGTCGTGAAGGCGATCG
>CAZKKP010000016.1:12500-15496 GCA_964553295.1 uncultured Thermoanaerobaculia bacterium
TGGGCTACACCATGACCTTCCGGGGCGTCGAGAAGCCGACTCCGATGGCCCGCGACGCGATGGTCGTCGAGGTGGCCTCCGACTCCGGCCGTAGCTTCGTCATGAAGCCGCGGATGTGGGTCAACCAGAAGTCGAACCAGCTCGTCGCCAACCCCAGCATCAAGTCCTTCCTGTCGACCGACCTCTACCTCGCACCGGTCGAGTACCAGCCCGCCGAGGGGGCGCCGGTGAGCGGCCGCTTCCTGCTCCGCAAGTCCGAGCCGACGGCCTTCCGGGACTGGACCCTGACCTTCGAGCGCTTCGACCTCGACGCCCAGCACGCGGTCGCGGGCGCCATGACGGTCGGCGTCGTCGTCCGGCTGGAGCGCCCCGACCAGCCGCCGGTCGCCCTCACGCCGTCGGTGATCTCCACCGGCGACGGCATCCAGGCGATCCCGGTCGACATCCCGGGCCAGCCCGGCGCCTCGATCCGGGCCACCGGCATGAGCGTCGACCAGGGTCTGGTCCGGGTCGAGCTCGCCGGGCTGGGCGGCGGCATCGGACGCACCGCCGTGCTTGCCCGCGGCGAGAGCCTGGCCTACGAGGACCTGAAGATCACCTTCACCGGCTTCGACCTGTCGGAGCTCGACCCCGAGGCAGGAGCGCTCAACTACGGCGTCGTGTTCGCCGTCGAGCAGGGCGGCCGGGTCGACCAGGTGGTGCCCTGGGTCCACGGCCACCCCGGCAGCGAGCCGGTGACCAGCCCGGCGGTGGTCCCGGGCACCGGCGGCATCTCCTTGAGCCCTGGCCGGCTCGACCCCGAGGCCGGGACCCTCCAGCTGCAGGTCTTCGACCCGGCGCTGCCCGCCCGCCAGGGGGCGCCGGCGTCGCTCGTCCTCGACGTCTCGACCAAGCCGCTCATCGGCCTGGTCTGGCTCGGCACGCTGATGATCATCGCCGGCATCGTCGCGGCGATCGGCCTGCGCGGCCGCGACATCGCCTCGATTCCGGTGACCGAGAGCTGACCCGGGGCCGTTCGCGGCGCCGCCGACCGGCGTCAGCCGGACCCCTTCTCGGTAGTCGCCTCGGGATCGGCGTCGACGAAGGGCAGCCACGGGATCAGGGCCATGTTCGGGATCGTGGCCACCGCGGTGAGGCCGAAGAACCAGAAGAAGCCCACCTGGGCCGCGAGGAAGCCCGAGACCACCCCGGCGAGGGTGCCGGCGACGTTCATCAGGCCGGTGCCGATGGCGAAGTGGGCCGCCTTGAAGCGGGCCCTGGTGGTGCGGAAGATGAACACCGTGAAGGCGGCATTGCCGAAGCCGGCGCCGAAGGCCTCGGCGGAGACCAGCAGGCAGACCAGCCAGAAGTCGGCCCGGCCGGCGTCGGGGTCGGCGAGGATCGCGCGGTACTTCCAGGCCATCAGCATGTAGAGCACGTTGAGGCTGTTCAGGGCGAGGACGAAGGGCCACATGCAGCGGCCGAGCCCGAAGCGGGCGATCAGGAAGCCGCCGATGATCGAGCCGATGATCGTCGCCAGGATGCCGAAGGTGTTGTGCGCCAGGCCGTACTGCTCGAGGGTGATGCCGATGTCCTTGAGGAACGGGTAGGCCATGTTCTGGAGCAGCGCCTCGCCGACCCGGAAGGTGCAGATGAAGGCCAGCACGACGCCGATGCGCGGCCGGTCGAGGTAGTCGACGAAGGCCAGGGCGTAGTGCGATTCCGAGGCGTACAGCCGCGCCTTGATCGCCGGCGCCCGAAAGGCGACGCCGGCGAGGACGACGAGCAGGACGATCACGATCCAGCCCGGCGCCGAGACTCGGGCGAGGGGGCCGAGGGCGTCGCGCACCGCCTCGGAGCGCAGCAGGTGCCACAGCCCGACTACCGCCGCCATACCGACGACCGCGATCCCCGCCACCCTCGCCGTCAGCACGTAGCCGAGCAGCTCCCGTCCCGGCCGCCGCGCAACCTCGAATCTCGGCAACTTGGCAGAGTGCAATGCCCACAAGCCGCCGAGCACGGCCGCCGCCACCAGGTAGCCGACCAGCCACGAGAAGCGGCCGCAGATCCAGGCGACGCCGCCGCCGCCGCTGATCAGGGCCGCCCGGTAGGCCGCCGACTGGAAGCCCACGAAGCGCGCCTGGTCGGTGCGGTCGAGGGCCTCCAGGTAGTAGCCGTCGATCGCGATGTCGTGGGTCGCGGCCAACCCGGCGAGCAGGAAGAAGACCACCGCCCCGGCGACCAGCGGGTTCGGCAGCAGGCTGGCGAGCCCGATCAGCACCACCCCGACGACCACCGCTCCCTCGACCGTCACCAGCCACCGCCGTTTGGTGGCGAAGGCGTCGACCAGCGGCGCCCAGAGGAACTTGAGCACCCAGGGAATGCCGAGCAACGAGGTCAGCCCGATCGCCTGCAGGCTGGCGCCGTGGTCCTTGAAGTAGGCGGTGGACATCAAGCGGACCAGGGAGTACGGGAAGCCCTCGGCGTAGTACAGGCTGACCACCCACCAGCGGCGCGGCAGCTCGCGCCAGGAGGCCTTGCGCGGCGTGTCGTTCATCGCGCCATCCTACCGCGACCGCCATCGACTGCGCCCCGGAGGCGATCGTCCCTCGGCGAGCGCCGCCATCTCCGCGGCGTGCGTCGGCCGTCGACGGATCCCGGCGAAGCATCCGGGCCGCGGCGGTGGTGCTCGGGTGGTGAAGCGGCGAGCGAGGAGAGCGGTCGGGCTGCTCAGGAAATGGCGAAGGCGGCGGCGTGGGCGGTGGCGGCGGCGAGCTCGGCGGCGTCGAGGCGCACGGGCTCGAGCTCGATCCCGAGGGTGCCGCGGAAGGCCTCGGCGACCGCCGTCTCGACCCTCTCCCGGGCGGGGACGACACCGAGCTCGGCAGCGAAGGTGGTGACCTGGGTCCGTAGATGCGCGTCGTCGGCGAGGCCCATCGCGCCCGCCTGCAGCCGGGAGAAACCCTGCTCGTGCTCGGCGCCGCCGGCGGCGTCGGTCTCGCCGCGGTCGAACTCGG
>CAZKKP010000016.1:15506-21350 GCA_964553295.1 uncultured Thermoanaerobaculia bacterium
CCCGCCTGCAGCCGGCCGTCCCAGTCGAGCAGGATCGAGCCGTGCTGCAGGATCGACGAGGCATGAGCGCGCATCGCCGAGCCGATCAGCTTGCGGCCGCCGACCACCACCTCCGCCCCGGCCGGCGCTTCGAAGCAGGGCGCCACGGTGCGCGGTCCGGGCAGCGCCAGGTTGACCTCGCCGGAGCTCAGCTCGGCTGAGACCCCGAGGGCCCGTGCGGCGGCGACCAGGGCACCGCAGATGGTCCGGTAGGCCTCCTGGAGGTGCCGCGGCAGCGGCCCGACGCCACGCGGCGCCGCCACCGCGTAGGTCAGCTCGCGGTGGTGGAGCACCGCCCGGCCGCCGGTGGGCCGACGCACCACCTCGATCCCTTCGGCCCGGCAGAACCCGAGATTCGCGGCCGCCAGCCGCTGGTGGCGACCCAGGGACAGGCATGGCTGACGCCAGCCGTAGAGCCGAAGAGCGGGCCGTGCGGCCCCCGTCGCCACTGCCTCGAGCAGCGTCCAGTCCCGCCCCATGTTGTCGGCCCCGGCGCACTCGCCGTCGACGATCAACCGCCACCTCGGCCGCATCGGCACAGGGTAGCAGCTGCCGCCCACCGCGCGGGCGGGATGAGGATGAGCGGTCGCACAAGAACAACTCCCTCTTTTCGCCGCCGAGGAGACCTCGGGTCCCCACTGCCTCAGCTCGCCTGAACCCGGGGCGGGGGCTCCGGTTCATCGCCGGTCCGGTCCGGGATGCGGCTGAAGACGATCGGCTGGACCTCGCTCTGCAGGGGCGACAAGAGGGCGCCGGCCTGCGGTCCGTCGTCGACGACGAAGGCGACCACCAGCTCCTCGATGAGCTCGTCGACCAGCTCGAGACGGAAGGCCTCGCCGCCGAGGTGGCGCAGCGGCCCGGCCATGCCGTGGAACCGGCCTACGAGCTCGCCGCCGGCGGCCTCAACCTCGATCACGCCATAGGCCGGGTGGTGATAGCGGCCGGCGTAGCCCTCGGGCGCGAGGGCCGGCTCGCCGCCGCCGGCAAGCCGGCTCTGCCGGGCCAGCTCGGCGTCGTGGCGGATGTCCTGGAGGCGTTGGTCCTCGACGCGGAGCGCGGCGAACCAGTTGATCTCGGAGAGGCCCAAAAAGCGGTCGAAGACCCAGCGCGACACGACCTCGGGAACCTGGTGGCCGGCCCGGTTGGTGAGCACGACCACCCCGAGGTCGTCGAAGGGCAACAGCGCGACGTAGGCCTGGTAGCCGTCGATCGAGCCGCCGTGCCAGGCCATCAGGTGGCCGCGGTAGGTGGTGACGAACCAGCCGAGGGCGTAGGTGGTGAGGGGGATCTCGGCCGGCCCGAGGCCCGGCACAACCACCTGGGGAGTGATCAGCTCGGCGACGGTCCGCTCGCCGGCGACCGCGACCTCGCCGAGCCGACCACGGCCGAGGATCATCCTCGCCCAGCGGGCAAGGTCGGCGGCGGTCGAGTACAGGCCTACCGCAGGCGCCGCGGTCGGACCCTGGGCCGCGGCCACCGAGCGCATCTCGCCGCTGCGGGTGACGCGGTGGGGGGTCGCCAGCGGCACGCCCGGAAGCGGCCCGCCGATGCTCGTGCGGGTCATGGCCAGGGGTCGGAGCAGCCGTGTTGCCACCAGCTCCTCCCAGGACCGGCCGCTGACTGCGGCGGCCAGCTCGCCGGCGACGACGTACATCAGGTTGTTGTAGATGAAGCGCTGGCGCAGCTCGGCCGCAGGCTCGAGCTGGTCGAGCACGGTGAGCAGCTCGGCGCGGCTCATCGGCGAGCGGTACCAGACCATGTCGTGGCGGGCCATGCCGGTGCGGTGGGCGAGCAGGTCGCGGGGCGTCATCCTCAGGGTGGCGACCGGATCGTGCAGGCGCAGCTCCGGCAATCGCCCGTGCACCGGCTCGTCGAGGGCCAGGAGACCGTCCTCGGCGAGCAGGGCGACCGACAGGGCGGTGAAGCTCTTGGTGACCGAGCCGACGGCGAAGGCCGTGTCGGCGGTCACCGGCTCCAGGCTCGAACGGTCGAGGACCCCGAAGCCGCCCTCGAAGACGCTCCCGTCACGCCGAACCACGGCCAGGGCCATGCCCGGCACGTCCCAGCGCACCATGACCTCGTCGGCCAAGTGGGGCAGCAGGGCGAGGGTCTCCCGGTCGGCGTCAGGCTCGGCAGCGCCCAGGTTCGCGGCGACTGCACCGAGCAGGGCGCCGAGGACCACGAGGACGTGTAGGGCTCGTCGTCGGCGTCGCACTGGACCTCCGACCGGGGAAACCCGGCCGACGGGCGCCGGCACTCCCGTGATCAGGTGCTCCGCCGGCCGTGCTTGCGCATGCGGACCTCGGTGCCCCCGTGGAGGTACTCGACCTCGTCCATCAGCTGGCTGATGAGGAAGACGCCACGACCGTGGCTGCGGAAGACGTTGTCGGCCTCGACCGGGTTCGCGATCTCCGCCGGGTCGAAGCCCTCGCCGGGATCCCGGACCACCACCAGCATTCCCTTTTCGGGCTCGCAGGCGACAGCGATCTCGACCTCCTTGCGTGGATCCTCGCCACAGCCGTGCCGCACGGCGTTGGCGATCGCCTCGGTGAGCGCCACCTCGACCTCGAACTCGCTGCCCGCCGCACAGCTGGTGTCGCGCACGACGGCCATGATCGTCTCCACCACCGGCCCGATCGCGCCCACCTCGCCGGGAAGCCGAAGCTCCAGCTTCACCTCGAGCCTTCCCTCGTCGAAGTCGAAACAGGCGTCGTTCTCGTTTTCCACCATCGGCACTCCGGCATCGCGCGGGGAGCATACTACTACGGCGCCCGGCGCACGGCGACCAGGGTCCGGTCGTCGGCGAACGGGACGCCGTGCACGAACCCCTCGAGGCCGGCCTCGAACTCGCTCGCGAGGTGCCGATCCTCCCGGCTTTGGGTACACTCAGCCGCGATGCGACTCCCGGCCTACGACCGTGACCCCTACCGGATCGTGCTCGAGGTCACGGTGCTCGAGGTCGGCGACGACGAGGGTCGGCCCTGGGCCGTCACCGACGACACCCTACTCTACCCGGAAGGGGGCGGCCAGCCCGCCGACCGCGGCCGGCTGGGTCCGGCCGCCGTGCTCGACGTAGTCCGCGACCGGGGCCGCATCGTGCATCGGCTCGCCACGCCGGTGGGCCTTGGACCGGCCAGGTTGGAGCTCGACTGGGGGCGACGCTTCGACCACATGCAACAGCACACCGCCCAGCACCTGCTGACCGCCCTCGCCCTGAGCCGGCACGGCTGGCGCACCACCGCCTTCCACCTCGGCGAGTCGGCCTCGGACATCGAGCTCGACGTCGCCGCGATCCCCGACCCCGACCTCGTCGACCTCGAGGAGGCGGCCAACGACGTGATCCGCCGCAGCCTCACCGTGTCCGCCCGCCACGTCGACGCCGCCGAGCTCGCCGGCGGCGGGATCCGCAGCCGGGGCCTGCCGTCCGGGCTCGAGGGCCCACTGCGGGTGGTCGAGATCGAGGGGCTCGACCGCAACACCTGTGGCGGGACCCACGTCCGCTCCACCGCCGAGATCGGCGCCGTGGCCCTCCTCGGCACCGAGAGCCTGCGCGGCGGCACCCGGCTGGCCTTTGTCGCTGGCGACCGCGTGCGCCGTCGCCTCGCCGCGCACGAGCGCCGCAACCACGCCTTGCGAGCTCTCCTCGGCGCCCCGGACGAGGAGCTCGCCGAGGTCGTGCAGCTCAAGCTCGGGCAGCTCAAGGAGGTCGGTCGCGGCACCCGCCAGCTTCTCGAGGAGCTCGCCGACAGCGCAGCACGCCGGCTTGCCGAGCGCGACGAGCGGCCGGCGGCAGCCCACTTCGACCACCGCGACCTCGGTTTCCTGCAGCTGCTCGGCCGGCGGCTGGTCGCCCTCGAGCCGACGGCGGTGGCGCTGCTCACCGCAGGCGCCGGTCCAGGCGGCGTGTTCGCCGTCGTCGCCGGCCCGTGCTCGGCCCTCTTTGACCTGAGCACCGCCGGCGCTGAGGTGGCCACGCTGCTCGACGGCCGCGGCGGCGGCGCTCGACCGCTGTACCAGGGCAAGGCCGGACGCCTCGACCGCCGCGAAGAGGCCCTCGCCGCCCTCGCCGCCCGTCTCGTCTGAGTCAGGGGTCAGGGGTCAGGGGTCAGGGGTCACCCGAAGGGGTGGGGGCCGGCCGCCCGGGCGGGTGGGGCGAGAAGTGTGAGGGGTGAGGAGGGAGGTGTGACCGGGAGAGGGGCGCGCGGCGCGCAGAGAGCCGGTGGGTAGTGCGACCGGGATGTCGGGCTCGGGGGACGGCTGCGCGACGGAGGATGCGTGGCTGCCACCGGGTCGGTGAGGCGGTTCGTCCCACCGGCGGGGCGACTCGGCCCAGTTTCTCGGCCTGGCCGAACCTCGGCGGCACAAGGACGTATCGGAGCCCGTAGGACACATGGACGGACGAACCGCGGTCGAGGACGAGGCCGCACATCAGGAGAATCGACACAATGGACACATCCCAGCTGATTCGCGCAACCCTGATCCTGACGGCCGTGGTGGCCTCCGGCGCCGCGCTGGCCGGCGTCGAGACCTTCGTCGGCACCTGCACCCGGGTGGTCGACGGCGACACGTTCGTCGTCGAGGTCGACGGCCGCCAGGTCACCGTCGAGCTCGCCGGGGTCGACGCTCCCGAGCTCGGCCAGCCCCTCGGCAAGGAGGTCCGCGCCTACCTGCGCAAGATGCTCCAGGGCGCCGAGCTCGAGGTGACCGTCGAGCGTCGCGACGGCGACCAGGTGGTCGGCCGGGTGTCCTTCGGCGGCGAGGACCTGTCCCGCACCCTGGCCCGTCAGGGACTCGCCCGGGTGACCGGCGAAACCGCCGACGCCGCCGAGCTCGAGGCGCTTTCCGAGCGGGCCCGCACTGCCAGGACCGGCGTCTGGCTGCGCCAGGCCCCGGCGGTGGCCGCTGTCGACCTTCCCGAGATCTCGTGACGAGCCGAGCACACGACCGCGGTCGGCCGTCGCTCGCGCCGGCTGCGGCTTGACCGACATCGAGCGAAGGATCGTCTCACCCCCTCCTCGGGCGGGTCCCCCCGGACCCGCCCTCTTTGTGTGCGAGGGTGAGGAGTGACAGCAGGGCCCGGCGTCCTCACGCTCGGGCCTTCGGATGGGGGGTCGGAAGCCGTAGACTCTGCCCCGTGCACGACGTCCTCTGCCACAATCGCAAGGCCTGGGATCGGGCGGTGGCCGAGGGCAAGCGGTGGACGATTCCGGTCGGGCCGACGTCACCGGGTGAGCTCGGCGGACGGCGAGCGCCCGCCAGAGAGCAGCTGCCGCATCCGGTCGACCCGGAAGCCGGCGCTGACGGCGGCCGTCCGCAGGCGGTCGAGCTCGACCTCGAGGATCGCCGGCACGTCGTCCGCCTGGACCCCGGTCGGGACCGCGGCGAGCTCGACCCCGGCCGCCAGGACAAGGGCCTCGAGCAGCTCGTCGAGGGACTCCCGATGAATCCAGGACACGCCGTCCCAGTCGTGCAGGCGGGCCGCGGCGCAGGCCTCAGGGTCGCCGAGCAGCAGCTCGCCGAGCTCGGCGACGGTGGCCCCTTCCGACCCGGCCGCGAGGATCTCCGGCAGTAGGGTCAGAGCGCGCACCAGCCGCACTCCCCGGGCCACCGCCTCGCCGTCGCGCCACAGGGCGTCGAGGGCCCGGCCGGCCGCCTTCGCCACCATCAGCTCGTCGAGCCAGGCCCGGGCCACGAAGGTGCGGACGGCGCCGGCAGCGTCGCCGACCAGCTCGGCCGCCGCCCACACCGCGAGCAGCTCGAGCTGCTCGGGAGCGACGACCGACGGGTCGTCGGCCGAGCGCGGTC
>CAZKKP010000017.1:0-10785 GCA_964553295.1 uncultured Thermoanaerobaculia bacterium
TCGAGCGAGCTCGCGACGGGCACTCTCCAGGTGTCGCTCCGACGGCCGGCCGGCGTAAGCGCGGAGCTCCGCGGCGGCGCCGCGGATCGCGACGGCGAACTGCAGCTGCCAGCTCGGTGAGGCGGCGCCGGCCGCCCAGCCGGCGGCGACAGCGGCGATCTCGCGGAGATCCTCGATGCTGTCGGCGATCGCCTCCGGCTGCTCGAGAAGCTGCTCCAACGAGGTCGCGACGCGCTCGGCGAGCGCCGGGTCGATCCCCTCCCCCTCGATGCCCGGCTCTCGGAGCTCGTCCGCGACCAGCTTGACGGCGCGGAAGCTGGTGCTGACGTCTCTGCTCTGCAGGAAGACCACGATCGCCATCGACAGCAGGAGCACCAGCACCAGTCCGGCCGAGAGCTTGCTCATCCCGGCCCAGTGTACCCGAGGCGAGCGAGCGACACGGAGGTTCTGCGGACAGCCAGCCGGTCGCCGGACCGGCGTCGGTCCGCTGCCCGGTTCGTATAGAATCCCACTGGTCCGAGTGCGCAGGATAGTGATCGGCCCCGGGTCGCAGCTCGCGGACGGACCGACCACAGTCCGGGGGCTCGTGTCCAAAAGGGGCGCGACGCTGTCGCGGAGGCGCGATGGTCCAGTTCGACAATCAGTACCGCCAGATCAAGGTCAAGGTCGTGTACTACGGCCCGGCGCTCGGCGGGAAGACCACGTGCCTGCAGCATGTCCACCGGGTGACCGATCCCCACCAGCGCACCAAGCTGTACTCGCTGAACACCGCGAGCGACCGCACCCTGTTCTTCGACCTGCTGTCCCTCAATCTCGGGCGGATCAGGGGCTATCGGTTGTCGATGCAGCTGTACACCGTCCCCGGACAGGTGCAGTACAACGCCACCCGACGGGCGGTGCTCTCCGGGGCGGACGGCATCGTCTTCGTGGCCGACTCGGATCCCGGTCAGCGCCAGGCCAACCGGGAGTCGCTGGAGAATCTGTGGGAGAACCTGGCGGCCAACGGTCTCGACCGTGAGGCGACCCCGCTGGTGTTGCTCTACAACAAGCGCGACCTGCCAGCGGCGCTGGCGGTTGACGATCTCGAAGCGGACCTCAATCCAGGGGGCGTGCCCGCCTTTCCCTCGGTGGCAATCCGCGGCGACGGAGTCATCAGAGGCTTCGCCGCGATCATCCAGCGGACGCTGGCCGCCGTCGCGGACAAGCTCGGCGTCGGCGCCAGCCCGCAGGCCGTCGAGCGCCTGCAGGAGCAGGCGCGACTCGCCCTCCAGTCGTTGCTGCCCGAGGAGACCGGTGACCCGGCCGCGGTGGCGGACGACGTGGCCGTCATCTTGCCGGCGGTCGGCGACCTCGCGGAACGGCCCCTGGACCACGAAGCCCTGGTCGGCGAGGCGGTCCGGGCGAACATGGCGATGACCGATCTCAACGCTCGCCTCGACACGCTCGGCCGTCAGCTCGAGCGCAAGGTGGAGGTGCTGCAAGGGATCGGTGACTTCGCCTCGCTCGCCGCCCGGGAACGCGACCCACAGGCGGTCTGGCGGCTCGTGCTCGACGCGGCGCAGCCCCTGCTGCGCCTGCAGGGAGCCGCGGTGGTCGAGGTACCGAGCAGTGGGGGGATTCGGGAGGCTGCGCTGCACGGCTTCGGCAGAGACCCCCTGCTGGCGGCCGCGGACGAGACCGGCCAGCCCCTCGCGCTGCGTCTTTTCGAGCTCGAGGGGCCGATGCTGCTTGAGCGACGGGAGAGCAGCGGGAGCGATCCCTTCGTCGATGCCGTCGAGGGCGCCGGCTTCACCTCGGCCTTGGTCGTGCCGATGGCGACGTTGGATCGCGTCCAGGGACTGCTTGTCGGCTACCGTGACGTGCGCCATCGGCCGCTGGACGGTGACGACCTCCAGCTGGCTTCGATCCTCGCCGCCCACGCCGTCGTCGCCCACGCCAACGCCCGGTCCTGGCGCGAGCTGGAGAACCTTGGCAGGGACCTCGAGCGGCAGGTCGAGGAGCGGACGGCGGAGCTGCGCAGCTCCCTGGAGGAGGTCGAGCGCCTCAACCTCGAGCTGCGCTCGAACCGCGACCGACTGGAGCGCGCCTACCAGGAGCTCGCGGTGCTCGACCGTGTCCGCGGCACCGTGCTCGAGCGGGTGTCGACGAGCATGAAGGACCCCGTGGCGTCCCTCGCGACGGCGACCAAGCTCCTCGTCGCCGAGGAGTCCACAGGCGGCCGGCCGGTCAGCCGCTATGCCGCGATCATCCGCGATCAGGTGACCAGGATCGCGGACATCGTCCACAGCGTGCACCAGGCCTCGCTGCTCGGCCGCCCGGAGGCGGACGACCTCGTGCTGCAGTCCGTCGAGGTCCAGCCGCTGCTGCGCCGGGTGGTCGCCCCGCTGCGCGAGCTCCTCCAGGCGCGGGGGATCAGGCTGCACGTCCGGGTCGCCACCGACCTCGAGCGGCTGCGCTGTGATCCGGAGCAGCTGGAAGGGGCACTGCGCTCGCTGCTCCGCAACGCCGTCGACTACAACCAGCCGAACGGGGAGGTCTCACTGGAGGTCCGACGGGTGCCGCGGGATGGTTCCTTCGGTGTCAGGTTTCAGGTGGCGGACACCGGCGTCGGGATCTCGGCTGAGGAACTCGAGCACGTGTTCGATCCCTTCTGGCGGGGCCGTGTCGCCGCGGCGGACTACCACGAGGGTCTCGGCCTGGGTCTGCCGGTGGCCCGGCGGGTCGTCGAGAAGCACGGCGGCCAGCTGACCATCACGAGCGCCCCGGGCGATGGCACCCGGGTCGTGGTCGACCTGCCGCAGGACGGCTGAGAGCGGCGCCTCAGTAAGGGGCCTCGTGAGGGCGCGCCTCCAGGAAGGCCTCGTACACTGCCTTCTCGGCGGCGACGAGAGCCTCCGGGGCTGCACACGGGGCGGTTTGCGGCCAGTCGTCGGGAAGGGTGTCCAGCCACACCGGCGCCGACGGCACGACGCCGCGGCCGATCTGGAGGATGGCCGCGAGCGGCGTCGGCTGAGGCCTGGTGAGCAGCTCGGTGAACGGCGGCGGGAAGCTGACGAGCTGGGCGAGCCCGGCTCCGAGTCGACGGGGCAGGCGTCGGAGTAGGCTGTGCCGGACCCCCTGATGGGCGACCGGCACGGTGGCCAGGGTCCACAGCACCAGATCGGTTGGCACGACCAGGAGGTGGACCGCAACCACCGCGGTCTCGGGGTCGACCCCGAGGTGGGGCGCCGCAACCCTGGCGGCTCGCGACCAGCGGTCGACGACCGAGCGGGTCAGACCGTCGATACGCTCGTTCGACGGCCGACGCCACGACTCGTTCTCGGCCATCATCGCGCTCAGCCCGAGCTCTTGGTCCAGCTCCCCGAGGTCGGTGAGGCTCAAGGGAGGCGGCGTCTCCTCGGCGTGCACGCAGCTGGCCAGAACCATGGTGTTCCAGGTCGCGTGCGCCTGCCCGGCCAGGGTCGATCCGGCGGGCGAGCTTCCGTCCCCCGGCAGCGGCACGAGGCCGGGGCTCGCACCGAGCCACTGGCCGAGGGTCGAGACCAGGCGCCGGGTCTGGCCGTGGATCGACTCGAGCTGTGGCCCGTCGACTGGCTCGTTCGCCGAGACGCCGTCCCTGAGCAGCGTCCACACCAGTCGTTCGAAATCCTCACCGGAGATGGGAATCGAAGACTCGCCCTCGCACGGCTCGGAGTCCTGGCCTTCGTCCCGTTGCCGTGCCGCCTCCATCAGCAGCACGTTCGGGTCGAGATCGAGGGTGAGGGCAAGCAGGTCCCTTACCGGGTAGGACGGGTCGAACCGGAAGTGCGAGCGGGGAACGGCAAGTGACCTGCGGACCATGTGCTCTGCGAGCCGGGTGACGCTGCCGCGCAGCCGGCCTGGACCGACCAAGCCGGCCTCGAGCAACAGGTCGGTGAAAAGCCGTCGCTCGACCAGCGCGCGAGCGAGGCATCGCCTCAGGTCCGTCACCGGGAGCCGGAGCTCTCGGGCGAGCCACATCCCCAGGCGCTCGTCGGGTCGCATTGACGAGGCGAAGACGACGCGGCCGTCGAGGAAGTCGAGACGCCGGTCGCCGGCCGCGCCGACCAGCGTCAACCGGCCCGACAGGGCGCCCATCTGCAGCCACTGCATCAGGTCGCCGAGATGCAACCGGTCGAGCTCGCCGTAGATCATCCCTGGGAGTATATCCGGCGGGCCGGCACCGCTACCATGGCGAGATGCACCTCCTGCTGCTCACGGCGCGTCCGCGCCTGCAGACCAACGCCCGCCTGGTCGCCGCTGCCAGAGCCCGCGGGATCGCCCTCGAGGTCGTCGATGCCTCCGAGGTCGTGGCCGGCCTCGCCGGCGCCCTGGTGTGCCGGCACGACGGTCGTTCTCTTCTGGCGCCGCCGCCCGCCGCCGTCCTCGCCCGCGTCGGCAACTGGCGCCCGGAGACCGTGCTCGGGCTGCTCGAGGTCGTCGAGCGTGCCGGCGTCGCGACCCCTAACTCGGCGCATTCGACCCGGATCGGCCGCGACCACTGGCGGAGCCTGGTCGCGCTCCGGGACGCCGGGCTCCCGGTACCCGACTCCCTGCTCGGCGCGGATCCGGAGCGTCTCGCCGCGGCGGCGATGGAAGCCCTCGGCCTGCCGATCGTCGTCAAGCAGCGCCGGTCCCGCATGGGCGTGGGCGTCATCCTGTGCGACGGCCGTGATCACCTCGAGGCGGTCCTCGACAGCCTGTGGCGGGTCGGTGACGAGGTCCTGGTGCAGCGTTTCCTCGACACGGGTGGCTCGAGCCTCCGTCTGGTCGTCGTCGGCGAGCGTGTGGTCGCGGCGGCGCGGTTCGTGGCCGGCGTTGGTGAATGGCGGTCGAACGGCGCCCGCGGCGGGCAGGCGGAGGGCCACCGCCCCACCGAGATTGAGGTCGGACTGGCCGTCGCCGCCGCCCGGGCCCTTGGGCTCGGGATCTGCGGCGTCGACCTGCTGCCGGCGGCGGATGGACCCGTGGTGTGCGAGGTCAACCCGACGCCGGGCTTCCTCTATGTGGAGCAGGCCACCGGGGTCGACGTCGCCGCAGCGGTGGTCGAGGAGTTGCTGTCGCGGGCCCGCAACCGCATGCCGTCATGAGGAACGCGGAGTCGCGCCGAGAGGTCAGGTGAAGGCATGACCTGGGTGCGCTGCGGTCCCGCACACTGAGCGCAGGGTGGGCGCGGCCTGACCCCGGAGTGGTGCGGGGGTCGTCCGCCTGTCGGGGTCAGGTGGCGTCGGCGGTCGCCACGGCGGTGGGCATCGGCCGCCCGGCGAGCTCCCGGTCGATCATCAGCAGCCCGTGCGGGCTCGACTCGACCATCTTGACCTGGTGGAAGAGACGGTCGGCCGTCGCCTCCTCCTCGACCTGCTCACTGACATACCAGTGCAGCAGCACCGCCGTAGCGTGGTCGTTCTCGGCAGTGGCGAGCTCGAGCAACCGGCTGATGCGGGCGCTGATGTGGCGCTCGTGGTTGATCACGGCCTCGCAGGCGGCGCCGGCCCCCGGCCACTCGTGCTGCGGCGAGTCGACGGCGAGCAGCCGTACCGTGCCGCCGCGCTCGTTCAGGTAATCGTAGAGCTTCAGGGCGTGGGCGAGCTCCTCCTGGGCCTGGACCCGCATCCAGTGGGCGAAGCCGTCGAGGTGCTGCGCCGCGAAGTAGGCGGAGACGGCCAGATAGAGGTAGAAAGAGTAGAACTCGGCGTGCATCTGCTCGTTGATCGCCTGCTCGACGTTGCTCTTCATGGAGGTCCTCCAACGTGTCTGTGGCTAGGATGATGGCGCCCGTGATCGGAGCTCGAAGTCCCGCGTCGCGAGCGGCTCGACCCACGAGCGTATGTTGTTGGTGCTCGTCGGCGCACCCCAGAGTATGCCAGAGCGGCGGTCCTCGCTCAACGGCCGTCCGGCGAGCCAGGTCAGGGACCCGAGAAGTGTCGCGACCATCAGGCCCCTGGCGAAGGCCCCGACGGTGACCGGCGCCAGCCGCCGCGCAAGGGTGGCGGGGTAGCCGATCCATGCCACCACGGCGACAGCCAGCAACGGGCCGGCCACGGCGAGGAGAGGAATCGCCGCGGGCTGGCCCGCAACCACGGTCGCCAGGGCGAACCACAGCGAGGCGGGCAGCCACAGGTGGAGCAGCACCGTCAGCAGCCGTAGCCCGCGACCGAGGTGGCGGCGTGCCGAGCGCTGCATCGCGAGCAGCCGCAGCGCCGGCACGATGGCGAGAGCCGCTGCGAGCACGGCGGGCGCTGCCACCAGCGGCTCGGGCAGGCGACGAAAGTGGAGCCAGCGTGCCAGGTGGCCGTCGCTGAGGTCGAGCACCGGCAACCAGGCAAGGCCGACGACGATCGCCGACCAGACCACCTGGATGGCGGCCAGCTCGGCGGCGGTGCTGCGGGGCCGGGGGACGAAGCCGAGGGTGAAGGCGGCGACCACCGCCGGCGCCACCAGGGACCCCAGCCAGTATCCCGACGCTGCGGGGGATGCCGCGAAGCTGAGCAGCGGCTGGTTGACCAATGCCCACACCGGCCGGTCCACGGGCAAGGTGAGGCCGATGAAGGAGCAGCCGGCCATGACCGCTCCGGCCGCCTGTCCAAGGACCGCCAGGAGCGCCGCGAAGGGCAGCGCCCAGGCTGCCGCGAGCCAGCCCGCGAGCACCCCCGGGGGGCCCAGCAGATCGGTTTCTCGATCCATCCGGGGCATGCTACCATGACCACGGCATGAGGTTACAAAACACTCATTACTTGCGACTTGCCCTGCTCCTTTCGATGCTGTGCCCGGGGCTTCAGGGGGCCGCCCAGGCGCTCTCGGCGGCGCGCGTCGGAGAGGGTGTCCAGCTCTACGTCGTGACCATGCCGCTGGCTGACGCGGCGACCGCATGCTGGCCCGCAGCAAGCCTCGAGGACCGTTCGATGCTCGAGTGTCGGACGGGTGGCGCACTGACCTCGGTCGCGGACCTCGAGGCGGCGCTGCGCGCCGGATCGCCTGCCGACGGCGACGGGCCGACGCCGGCGCCGTCGGTGGTCGCGATCGTCGGTGGTGGGGCGCTGGCCGAGCTGACCTCGGCGGTCACTCGGGCCGTCGAAGGTCGACCCGTGGCGGCGCTCCCACCCGAGGTCAGGGTCGCGGTACGAGAAGGTCTCGTGGAGCGGCGCCTCGGGCGCCCCGGCTCCGACGCAGTCGTCCGGCTCACCATCGAGCTGCCGCCCGAGGCCCACCCCACCCGGACTTCCCTGGAGGTGCTCTGGGAGCTGCTGCCCGGTCTGCTCCGGGCAGAGTCACCGAACCTCGTGGCGCGGGTCGAGGACCGTTTCGGCATGCTCGAGGTCCGCCACGACTCGGAGCTCTGGGAGGGCGAGCTGCGTCGGCTGAGGCTCGGCCTCGCCCGTCTGGCGTCATCACCCGGGCTCGAGGCGGCCGGGGTCGAGGCCGCCGCTGGCCGGCTCGCGGTGCGTCGCCACGCCGAGCTCGAGAGGCACCCCGAGGGAGCCCGCCGGATCGCCGAGCTGCACCTCTCCGGGGGGGCGGCCGCGGTCCGCGAGCACCTCTTCGGAACCAGCGGCGTCACCCTGGCGGCGGTTCAGCAGGCGGCCGCCTCGTGGTTGCCGCAGCACCCCGGCGTGGTTGAGGTAACCCTGCCACCGCGGGTCCTCAACCCACGCTTCGCCTCGCCTCCGGAGGTCGTCCGCCTGGGCAACGACCTCACCGCGGCGGTCCTCGAGCGGCCGTCGACGCCGCTGGCGGTGCTCGTCGCGCGACCGGTCGTGGTGCCGGACGTCGACGGGACGCTGTCGGCGACGGTGCTGGCGCGGGTCGCGGTCGAGCTGCGCCGGCAGTCCGACCCGCCGGGCTGGATCCGAGTGCACTCGGATCCACCGCAGCTCGAGCTGGCAGCCGGCGCCGAGGAGCTGGGCAGACTCGCCGAGGCACTCCGGCAGGCTCTCGCCCAGGTCGCCGGCGACGATCGCGAGGTGTCCGGCGACGACGATGACGCGCGGGGCCGCGCCCTCACCCTCGCGAGCCATCTCCTGGGCCTGTCCGAGCTGGTCTCGCCGACCCCCGCCGAGCTCCTGAAGCCGTCGAACCTCGCCCTCGGCGTGGTGGCGCCGGATGGCGAGACGGCCGTCGAGACGCTGGCCAAGCTGCTCGTCGAACGGGGTGCCGGGCGCCGGACGGCGGCATCCGCGATCAGGGTCGACAACCGGACCCGGGAGGCGGTCGCCGGGACGACGTCGACCCTGGTGGTCCTGGCGCCGATACCGCCGTCCCTGAGCGAGGGGGCGGCGCTGGTTCTGGAGTCGGTGCTCGTCGAGCGGGCTCGCAGCGCCCTTGCCGGGGTCGCCTGCGAGGTCCTCCGGCCGCATGTCCCGGGTCGGCCGACGCTGATCCTGGCGGTGACGGCCGAAGGCCCCCTCGAGGCCCTCGAACGGCGGCTCGCCAAGGTCTGGCCACAGCTGATCCGTCCGGTCAAAGAGGCGGACATCGGGGGGGTGCGACGGCTGGTGGCGCAGTCCTGGTCGGCGGCGACGAGCGGCGCGTCGGGCCAAGCTCGTCGGGCGGCGGCGGTCGCTGCCGGAGCCGTCCGCTGGCGAACGCCGGCAGACCTCGAACTCGAGATCCTGACCCTTCAAGCCGAGCCCCTGTCGGCCGAGCTGGCAGCCCTTGGACCCTACGAGCGGCTCGCGAGCTGCGGCGCCGGCGTGCTGCCGGTGCCGGGCCCTACCGCGGTCGGCGCCCCGCGCTGACGATCGGCTGTGCCGGCACGACGGGCGGTGTACCATGGCGCCCGCCGGGAATGCCGGTGCCGGGGAGGGCAGGGTGAGCGGGAAGCTCGACGATCAGCTGAGCTATCTGACCAAGGGTTGCGTCGACGTGATTCCGCGGCAGGAGCTTCGGGCGAAGCTCGAGCGCTCCCTCGCGACCGGCAGGCCGCTGACCGTCAAGGTCGGGTTCGACCCGTCGGCCCCGGACCTCCACCTCGGTCACACCGTGGTGATCCGCAAGATGAGGCACTTCCAGCAGCTCGGCCATCGTGTGGTGTTTCTGATCGGCGACTTCACCGGCCTGATCGGTGACCCGACCGGCAAGAAGGCGACCCGACCGCAGCTGACGACGGCCGAGATCGAGGCCAACGCGGCCACCTATCGGCGCCAGATCTTCAAGCTCCTGGACCCGGAGGCGACCGTCGTCGACTTCAACTCGCGCTGGCTGGGCGCGCTCGGTGCGGCCGACTGGATTCGCCTCGCCGCCAAGGTGACGGTGGCCCAGATGCTCGAGCGGGACGACTTCCGCACACGGTACGAGGCGCAGCAGTCGATCTCGCTGCACGAGTTCCTCTACCCCCTGGCGCAGGCCTACGACTCGGTGGCGCTTCAGTGCGACGTCGAGATGGGCGGCACCGACCAGCTCTTCAACCTGCTGATGGGACGCCATGTCATGCGCGAGCACGGGCAGGAGCCGCAGGTGGTCATGACGGTGCCGCTCCTGGAAGGGCTCGACGGCGTCGAGAAGATGTCGAAGTCCCTGGGCAACTACGTCGCGGTCGAGGACCCGCCGAACGAGATGTTCGGCAAGCTGATGTCGATCTCCGACGCCATGATGTGGCGGTACTGGCTGCTTCTGAGCGACCGTGGACAGGCCGAGATCGACCGCCTGCGAGCCGACGTCGAGGATGGCCGCCGCCATCCGATGGAGGTCAAGAAGGAGCTCGCCCGGACCCTGGTTGCGGAGCTTCACTCGCCGGCTGCGGGCGAGGCCGCCCAGGCGGAGTTCGAGCGGGTCTTCTCCGCTCGACAGCTGCCCGATGAGATCCCCGAGCTCGAGCTCGAGGTCGAGGGGCCCGAGCTCCCGGTCGCCAAGCTGCTGGTGCAGGCCAACGTCGCATCTTCCAACGCGGAGGCGCGGCGGCTCCTCGAGCAGGGCGGGGTCAGGCTCGACGGCGAGGTGTGCCGAGACGGCAGGGCGGTGGTCGGCACGCGTCGGGCGCAGGCGCTGCTCGTGCAGGTGGGCAAGCGCCGCCACGTCCGGGTGCGATTCAGGAGCTGAGACGCTCGCCGAGGTTGCCGCGCGCCAGCACGGAAGTGGGCCGGCCCCGGGCGTGTTGCTCCAGCGATGGACCTGGGAACCGATCGCCGCGGCCATCGCGGGCCCGCCAACGGCGCGCTCGCCGAGGCGCTGTTCGAGCTCGCCGAGAGGGAGCCCTTGGGGGAGCGGCGGATCGCGCTGCTCAAGGCCGGCTACACGGCCTTCGACGCCGTCGGTCGAGCGCGTCAGCCGGTGCTCGAGGCCTCGCCGCCATGGCTGCGGGCGCTGGTGTCGCAGCTCCTCGCCTGCCCCGGGAGCGGCGCCCTCGAGGCGGCGGTACAACGGCTCGGAGGCGGCGCGACGCCGCGCCGACGAGCGGCCCGGGAGCGCTATCTGTCACGCTCGGAGGTCGTCGAGGTGCTCGACCAGGCTGTGCCCGACCTCCGGCCGGGTCGGATGCGCGGGGCGTTCCACTGGCACACCACCGACTCCGACGGCAAGGCATCCCTGGAGACCATGGCCCGGGCGTGCCGGCAGCGGGGTGCGAGCTGGGGGATGGTGACCGACCACTCGCGGGGTCTCGAGGTGGCATCCGGGCTCGACCGTGAAGGCCTGCGGTTGCAGCGTCGCCGGGTCGAGAGGTGGAACCGCGAGCGGTCCGCCGACCTGAGGCTCTTCCAGGGGCTCGAGGTCGAGGTGCTCGAGGACGGCACCCTGGACGTGCCGGCGGGCGAGCGGCTCGAGGTCGAGTGC
>CAZKKP010000017.1:10795-12338 GCA_964553295.1 uncultured Thermoanaerobaculia bacterium
GCATCGTGGCCGCGGTCCACCGGCGCTTCGACCCCGACCGCGACCAGACCGAAAGACTGCTGCGCGCCGTCGCCACGCCGGGCGTGCACGTGCTCGCCCATCCGAGGGGTCGGCACTTCCACCACCGCCCGGGGCTCAGGGCGCGCTGGGAGAAGGTGTTCTCGGCCTGCAGCGAGCACGGCGTCGCGCTCGAGATCAACGGCTTTCCCAGGCGCCAGGATCTCGACTGGGAGCTCGCGGCGCTGGCAGTGGAGTGCGGCGCCGAGGTGATCCTCGCCTCCGACGCCCATGCGCCGCGGCACCTGGAGTTCGACGCCTACGCCTGCGCCATCGCGGCCCGGGCCGCGGTGCCGGCCGATCGGGTGCTCAACCGGCTTCACCCGGACCAGGTCGAACTCTGGCTCGGCGACGGTTGACGCCCGGCCTCAGTACAGCGGGAAGCGTGCGGTCAGGGTGTGGACCTCGTCGCGCACTGCCGCGAGGCCGGTCTCGAAGGCGGCGTTGCGGGCCGCATCCTCGGGCGCCTCCTCGAGCCGCAGCACCCGGTCGATGAGCTCGGCGACGAGCGGCATCTCGGAGGTCGAGAGGCCGCGGCTGGTCACCGCCGGGGTGCCGATCCGCAGGCCGGAGGTGATGAACGGCTTGCGGGTGTCGAAGGGCACCGTGTTCTTGTTGACCGTGATGTCGGCCAGCCCGAGCCAGCGCTCGGCCTTCTTGCCGGAGATGAAGTCCGGTCCGAGGTCGATCAGGAACAGGTGGTTGTCGGTGCCGCCGGAGACGATGCGCCAGCCCCGGTCCCGGAGTGCGGCGCACAGGGCGGAGGCGTTGTCGACGATGCGCCGCTGATAGGTCTTCCACTCGGGCTGGAGAGCCTCGAAGAAAGCCACCGCCTTGGCGGCGATGACGTGCATAAGGGGTCCGCCCTGGATTCCCGGGAACACCGCCTTGTCAATGCGCTCGGCCCACTCCTCGGGACACAGGATCAGACCGCCACGGGGACCGCGCAGGGTCTTGTGGGTGGTGCTGGTGACGAAGTGGCAGTGGGGGACCGGCGAGGGATGGAGCCCGGCGGCGACCAGGCCGGCGATGTGCGCGATGTCCGCCATGAGCAGCGCGCCGGCCTCGTCGGCGATCTCCCGCAGGCAGGCGAAGTCGATGATCCGGGAATAGGCGGAGGCGCCGCAGACGATCAGCGTCGGGCGGCTCTTCATGGCCAGCTCGCGAAGACGGTCGTAGTCGATGGTCTCGGTGTCCCGGCGGACGCCGTAGGGCACGACTCGGAACTCCTTGCCCGAGTAGTTCAGCGGGTGGCCGTGGGTGAGGTGGCCACCGTGGGTCAGGTCCATGCCGAGCAGGGTGTCGCCCGGCTGCATGACCGCCAGGTAGACGGCCATGTTGGCCTGTGCCCCGGAGTGCGGCTGGACGTTGGCATGCTCGGCGCCGAACAGGGACCTGACCCGCTCTCGCGCGAGCTCCTCGGCGACGTCGACGTGCTCGCAGCCGCCGTAGTACCGCTTGCCGGGATAGCCCTCGGCGTACTTGT
>CAZKKP010000017.1:12348-20357 GCA_964553295.1 uncultured Thermoanaerobaculia bacterium
CCGAGCCCATGGCCGCCATCACCGCCGGGGACACGAAGTTCTCCGAGGCGATCAGCTCGAGGCCCTCGTTCTGCCGCCGGCGCTCGGCCTCGAGAGCATCGGCGATGAGGGGGTCCGCGGCGCGTACGAGCTGGTCGTGGACGCTGAAGAGCTGTCGGGTGAGATCACGGTCGGTCATGGTTCCTCCAGCTCGATGCCGGCGGTTCGTCGCTGATGGCGACCGCCGTCAAAAGGTGTGCTGAGGAAGATCCTCAGAAGCTGCTCGACGACGCCCGGTCCGGTGACCCGGGCGCCGAGGCAGAGCACGTTGGCGTCGTTGTGGCGGCGGGCCATCTCGGCGGTGAAGGCGTCGTGGCAGAGGGCGGCGCGGACTCCGCGGTGGCGGTTGGCCGTCATGCTCATGCCGATCCCGGTACCGCAGATGAGCACGCCGAAGGCGGCGCGGCCGCGGGCGATCTCGCCGGCGAGGCGATGGGCGAACTCGGGGTAGTCGACCGGCTCGCTGGTGAAGGGGCCGAGATCGTGCACCTCGTGGCCCTGGCCCTCGAGCAGCGCGCGGCACAGCTTCCGAAGCTCGACGCCGGCGTGGTCTGAGGCGATGACGATCATCGGAGATCTCCCGGAAAGCGCTGGTCGGGTCGCGGCTGCTCGAGGGAGGCGTATTCCTCAAGGGCGAAGCGGTCGCTCATGCCGGCGATATGGTCCACCACCAGGCGGGCGAAACCGGCGCTGGTATGGTAGCGGCGGGAGACCTCGCCGGCAACCGCGGCCAGTGGCAGGTCGCGCAGGTAGGGCAAGCCGAGTTCGTCGCGCGCCCGCAGCAGCACATAGGAGGGCAGCGTCAACGGGTTCGACCAGAAGGCGAAGAACAGCGCGCTGACGACCTTGCGCGCCCGCCAGTCCTGGCGGTTGACCTGCGGGTGGTTGATGACGAACCGGTAGATGAAGTCCTTGAGCTCTCCGAACAGGTCCTCGGTGTCGCGGGAGAACCACACCGTGGTCTGGGACAGCCTCGGTCGATCCCGCCGCCAGGCCTCCCGGGTCTCGAGACCGCGGCGATTCGAGACGTGCTGTAGCCGGCCTGCCGCGGCCTCGACGACGTCGCCGACGAGCACCCGGATCAGGCCGCGGATCAGGAGGTCCTGGCGTCGCCAGCGGCGGCTCTCCCCAGAGTAGAGTTCACCGAGGTCGTGGATGACCCGTCGGGCAACGGCGAGTCGCTCCACCGCCTCGAGCTGGACCGAGCCGTTGCGCAGGCCGTCCTCGAGGTCGTGGGTCTGCTGCGCGATCTCGTCGGCCACCGCCACGGCCTGGCCTTCGAGGTGGCAGGCGCTGTCGAGCCGCAGCCCGGCGCTGTCCGGCAAGGGAAACTGGAAGCCGACCCGCCAGCGCGTGTGCTTGAGGATGCCCTCCCGCACCTGGTCGGTCAGGTTCAGGCCCGGTCGGGCGTAGCGTCGTTCGAGCAGGTCGACGACCCGGAGCGACTGGTAGTTGTGCTTGAAGGCGCCGACCTCGGCGAGCACCGGGTCGGGCAGGCAGACCACGGAGTCGCGGCCGCCGAGGATCCGGTTGAGCGTGCTCTCCCCGGTGTGGCCGAAGGCGGTGTGCCCGAGGTCGTGACCGAGGGCGACGGCCTCGACGAGGTCCTCGTTGAGGCCGAGGACGCGAGCGATGGTCCGGCCGAGCTGGGCGACCTCGAGGGTGTGGGTGAGGCGGGTGCGCGGGTGGTCGCCGACGTGCGGCACGAATACCTGGGTCTTGTGCTTGAGCCGTCGGAAGGCGCGCGAGTGCAGGATCCGGTCGCGGTCGCGCTGAAAGGCGAGCCGGAAGTCTTCGGCCTGGTCGCCTTCGGCGGAATGCCGGCGACAGCCTTCCGAGGATCTGCTCGCGTACGGCGCCAGACGCCGGTCCTCGTCCTGCTCGAGGCTCTGCCGGTCACGGATGAGACGTTCGGCCATCAGTGCTCCTGGGCGTGCTCGAGCAGGGCGCCGACGAGGCGGAGGCTGCCGGCGGCGAGCACCGGATCAGGCAGCGCCTCGAGGCCGGCGAGCGGCGACGGGGCACTGCGGCACCCGGGGAAGGCCCCGACCAGACGAGCCAAGGGCATCGCCCGCGGGTCGTCGAGCGGGCACACCGCGACCGCCGCGACCAGCGGCCGCAGAAGAGCCGCCATCTCCTCCAGAGGCTTGTCCGCGAGGCAGGAGAAGAGCAGGCTGGGACGGGTTCCGGCGATACGGAGATGATCGGCGAGGGCCGTGACCCCCTCGAGGTTGTGAGCGCCATCCAGCGTCAGCTCACGGCCGCCGATCCGGTGCCGGCTCAGTCGGCCCGGCCAGCTCGTGCTCTCGACGCCACGCCGCACCGCAGCGGGCTCGAGCTCGAGCCAGCCGAGGCTCTCGGCGGCGCGGGCGAGGGCGAGAGCAAGCTCGAGGTTGGCCAGCTGGTGGGCGCCGACGAGGGGTAACCGGGCACTGGTCCGCTGCCGGTCCCAGGCGAGCTCGACGAGGTTTTCGGCAATCGGGCGGCAGCTCGCGAGGTCGCCGGCGGGACGCGCCGCCGGCGCCCCCAGGGCGGGCCACAGCGACGGCTCGACCGCCCGGCCGACGACGCCAAGAACGGCCGCTGCGAGGGCCGCCCCCTTGTCCCTGGCGATCGACGGTCGGTCGGGCCCCAACCACTCGCGGTGGTCGGTGCCGACGTTGGTCAGGCCGGCGATGGCGCTCGACGCGAGACGTGTGGCGTCCCAGCTGCCTCCCATGCCCGCCTCGAGCAACCAACAGTCGAGTGTGGCCTCGGCGAAGGCGAGGTAGGCGACTGCGGCCAGGGTCTCGAAGAAGGTGAGCTCGGGAAACGGAGCCAGGCGATCGGCCAGCGCGGCCAGGCGTACGGCGTCGATCGGCTCGCCGCGGATGACGATCCGTTCTTCGACGCGCACCAGGTGGGGGGAGGTGAAGCGTCCGGTCGCGAGACCATGAGCGCGCAGCACCGAGTCGAGCAGCGCGACCGTCGAGCCCTTGCCGTTGGTCCCGACGACGAGGATGGAGCGGGCGCCGCGCTCCGGGTGGCCGAGCTGTCCGAGCGCCTGCTCGAGTCCGTCAAGCTGTGGTCGGATCCGGCCCGGCTGGCGGTTGCGGAGGCTCAGCGGAAGAAGGTGAGGCATCGGGACAGGGTTGCCTTCAGTTCGCGACGGTGCACCACCATGTCGAGCATGCCGTGCTCGAGGAGGAACTCGGAGCGTTGGAAGCCCTCCGGGAGCTGCTGCCGGATGGTCTGCTCGATGACCCGGGGCCCGGCGAAGCCGATCAGGGCGCCCGGCTCGGCGATGTTGACGTCGCCGAGCATCGCGAAGCTGGCCGTGACGCCGCCGGTGGTGGGATCGGTGAGGACGGAGAGAAAGCCAAGCCCCCGGTCGCGCATTCGCGCCAGCGCGGCGGAGATCTTGGCCATCTGCATCAGCGACAGGATGCCTTCCTGCATGCGGGCGCCGCCGGAGCAGGAGACGACGATCAGGGGAAGGCGGCGGTCGAGGCAACGCTCGGCCGCGCGGGTGATCTTCTCTCCGACCGCCGAGCCCATCGAGCCGCCCATGAAGCCGTACTCCATGGCGGCGACAATCACCGGGTGGCGTTCGAGCTCACCCTGGACGACCTTGACGGCGTCGCTGCCAGGATACTTCCGGTTGTACACCTTGAGCCGCTCCGCGTAGGGCTTGGAGTCGACGAAGCCGAGCGGATCGGAGGAGCGGACACGCGAAAAGAGGGGCTTGAACCGGCCACCGTCAAGCAGCGCCACAAGCCGCTGGTCGGCCGACAGGCGGAAGTGGTGGTCGCAGCGCGGGCAGACCTGGTGATTCTCCGAGACCTCCCGGTGGTAGAGAATCTCGCGGCAGCCTACACACTTGACCCAGAGGCCGTGGGGAACTCCCTGACCGTTGCTCATCGCACCGTCTCTCTCCTCCGAGCTGGTCGCCACCCGGTCCCGTCGGCAGCCTCGCCGCGATCGCCGAGAGCTGCCTGCAGGACATCGGCAGGCGAGCGTATCGGAAGCCGGCGGGCAGCGCACGACGCAGTGCGGCACGAGACACCGAGACCCCGGCGGGCCGGGGTCTGCGATCGTGCGTTGGCGACGAAGCTCAGTTGCCCGAATTCTCGTCCTCGAGGTCGTTGGGGATGCCGAGACGCTGGCAGGCTGCGTCGTACATCTGCCGGGCCGCCTTCTGGCCCGCCTGGAGGTCGGCGATCTTCTGTTTCACCCGCGCCAGCTCCTCCTGGATCTGGTTCTCCAGATCCTGGATCTCCTGCTTGGTCTGCTTCAGGGCTTCCTCGTAGAACTTGCGCTGGGCGTCGGACAGACTGCTCATGTTGCTCCTCCCTCGGGTTTACCGGTAGTTGAACGGGACGCGGATCTTGACCCACATCCGAACCTTGACTCCGTGTTTGGTGGCCGGCTTGTAGCGCCACTGCATCACCGCCTCCTCGGTAGCCTTCTCGAAGCCGACGCTGGGCGGCGAAACGCTGAGGATCCTCACCTGCTCGACCCGGCCGTCGGTGCCGACCAGGGCCTCGGCCTCCACCGAGCCGCTCGCCCGCATGTTGCGCGCCATCGGCGGATACCTCGGCTCCTCCTGGCTGATCACGGCCGGCGCCACGACTCCAGGACCCAGCGTGACGATCTGTCCCTCGACGACGGACGGGGTGGCCGTCGGCGGCACAGGAGTGGCGGTCGGTGGCACCCGGGTGGCCGTCGGCGGTGGCAGGGTCGGGGTGGCCGTGGCGTCCGGCTCGGGGGTCGGGGTGGCGGTCGGAGTCTCGGTTGGCGGCACCGGGGTGGCAGTCGGAAACTCCGCCTCGAGCCTCCGCCGAAGCTCCTCCTCCTGCCGGGCGACCTCGGCGGCGGCAATCTCGGCGGCTCGCGTCATGAAGTCGTCCGGTCCTTCGACCGGCTCGGGACCGGTTCCCTCGGCCTCGTCGTCGACGGCCGGCAGGTGCGCCACGACAGGTGGTGGCCCCTCGTCGGAGCCGCTGCCCCGCATCCAGAGCAGTCCGGCGACGATCGCAATGACCAGCACACCACCGATCACGAGCCACAGGCCGCCTTTCGAGCGCGCCTGGCGAGCGGCCGGCGGCTCGATCGGAATCGGCTCGGGCGGCGGCGCCATTTTGACCTCGGCCTTGGCCGGCGGCGCCGTCTTCGGCGCCGTCTTGACCGTCGGTCGCGGCTGAACCGCCGCCGCCGGGGGTTCGGGAGGCCCCGCGTCGGGCTTCGGTCCGACCTTCGGCTTGGCTGGCGGTCCTTCGCCGCCGGCGCCGGCGCTCTCCACGCTCGACGCGAGCTGGGAGATCTCCGCACCACTGGAGAGCTCGTGCAGGAAGGTGGCCACGGCCGCGGTGTCGAGCGACCAGCCGGCCTTGCGCATGACCTTCTCGAGGTCCCGCTGGAGGTCCCGCGCCGCCTGGTAGCGCTTCTCGCGGTCGGAATCGAGGGCCTTGGCGACGATCCGGTCGATCTCCGTCGTGACCTGGGGATTGCGCTCGGACGGCGGGTCGACCCGCGGGTTGCGGACCTGCTCGAGGATGGAGAGCTCGGAGTCGCCGGTGAAGACCTTCTCCGAGGTCAGCATCTCGTACAGCACGAGGCCGAGGGAGAAGATGTCCGAGCGCTGGTCGATGTCCTTGCCCCATGCCTGCTCGGGCGACATGTACTGGAGCTTGCCCTTGAGGGCGCCGGCCCGGGTGTGGGACGCCTTCGACGCCGCCTTGGCGATGCCGAAGTCGCACAGCTTGATGCTGCCCTCGTTGGAGATCAGCACGTTCTGCGGCGACACGTCGCGGTGGACCAGGCCGAGGTCCCGGTTCTCGAAGTCCCTCTTCTTGTGGGCGTAGTCGAGAGCCGAGGCGAGCAGGGTGGTGATGTACAGGGACAGTGCCACCGGCATCACCAGGCCACGGTCGCGGGTCTGCTGGAGAATCGAGCGCAGGTCGCGACCCTCGATGTACTCCATCGCGATGTAGTGCGACCGGTCGATCTTGCCCAGGTCATAGATGTGGATGATGTTGTTGTGGTTGAGCTGGGCCGCCAGCTTGGCCTCGTCGATGAACATCGTGACGAACTCGTCGTTGTCCGTCAGATGGGACAGGATCCGTTTTATGGCGACGGTCTTCTGGAACCCCTCCATGCCCATCATGCGGGCCTTGTAGACCTCGGCCATACCACCGGTGGCGATGTGCTCCTGGAGAAGGTACTGGCCGAACGCGGTGCCCGAGGAGGCGGGTGGGCCGACCAGCGCCGGCTCCTTGGCCTCGGGGGCTGGCGGGGGCGCGACCTTGGCGGGTGGCGGAGCGCCCGAGCTCGCCGGCCCGGCCGGTGGGGTGGGGGGCGGCTTGGGCTCGCGTCGGCGCACCGGCTGGATGTCGAGGCCGGCGAGGGTCTGGGACAGGATCGCGTCGACGTCGGTCTCGCTCGGCGGCGCGGCGCGCCGGATCGGGGTCGTCGCCCTGCCGGCCCCGAGCACGTCGGCGAGCGCGCGGTCGACCCCGGAGGTCGGTGTGGCCTTCGGCGCCGATGTCGCCGCCGCAGCCGGCGGCTTGACCACGTCGCCAGCGGCGCCACCGTCGGCGTCATCGCTCTCGACGTCCGAGAGAATGTCGCCGAAGAGCTCGCTCGAGGTGACCGACGGGGTGTCGCCGGACAGACCCGCAGAGCGCCGCAGGGCCTCGAGCATGTCCTGGGGGATGGCCTGGGTGGCGACCGGGCTGACGGCCCCTCTGAGCAGGTGCTCGACGCGCTGCACGAGCACCTCGCCGGAGAAGGGGCGCTCGAGGATGTCCTGGGCGCCGTAGCGGCTGGCATCCGCCTTCGAGTCGGTGCCGCGGTAGCCGGACATCAGGATGAGCACTGGAGTCGTCCGCAGCCCGGCCCGGCCTCGGAGCTGGGTGATCGCGTCCTCGATCTTGAGCCGCGGCAGCACCGAGGTGATGATCACCAGTTGCGGCTCGAAGTGCGCGCACCGGTCGACCGCGGCCTCGAGGTCGCCGGCGACCTCGAGGACGTGGCCCACCTCGGTCAGGGCCTTGCGGACCCGATCGACGTACCGCGGCTCGTACTCGATGACCAGGATCTTCGCGTTCATTCACACCGCCTTCGAGGGCTCCGGCGATTGAAGAGTCCGGCCTCATTATGTTCGAGCACTCTGCAAAGTCAACCGCGGGGCAAAGCGCCAAGGCGGTATAATATGTGCGCTTTGCCGCCGCAGCGACGGGGGCGCCGGGGGGTCGAGGATGTCTGGCCACAGCAAGTGGAGCACGATCAAACACAAGAAGGCCAAGGAAGATGCCAAGCGCGGGAAGGTCTTCACCAAGGTCATCCGCGAGATCACGATGTCGGCCCGTGAAGGGGGGGGCGACCCCGAGAGCAATCCTCGCCTGCGCGCCGCTGTGCTCGCCGCCAAGGCGGCCAACATGCCGCAGGACAACATCAAGCGAGCCGTCCAACGGGGCACCGGCGAGCTGCCGGGGGTCAGCTACGAATCGGTCAGCTACGAGGGCTACGGTCCCGGCGGCGTCGCCGTGATGGTCGAGGTCCTGACCGACAACCGCAACCGGACCACGCCCGAGATCCGCCACCTATTCGCCAAGCACGGCGGCAACCTCGGCGAGACCGGCTGCGTCGGCTGGCTGTTCAGCCGCAAGGGCCTGATTCTGCTTCCCCGGGCCTCGGGTCCGGACGAGGACGCCCTGACCGAGGCGCTGCTCGAGATCGGGGCGGAGGACCTCGACAGCGAGGACGACGAGCTGTTCAGGGTGTTCACCGCGCCGGACGAGCTGCACCGCGTCAAGGAGGAGCTCGAGCGGCGGGGCTTCCCGGTCGAGACCGTCGAGTTCGAAATGGAGCCGTCGACCACGCAGCGACTCGATGGCAAGCAGGCCCAGCAGATGATCCGCTTGATGGAAGCCTTCGAGGACCACGACGACGTGCAGAACGTGTGGGCCAACTTCGACATCGACGAGCAG